>CAZZGE010000035.1:0-31562 GCA_964653665.1 uncultured Porifericola sp.
GAAAGTTTTTTAGCCGGGGTTACCGCATAGTTATCATCGGCCGGATTGATGATCTCCAGGTTGAGCCCGTCGTCCTGGTAGTAGCCTTGGGCCTCAGCAATCAGGATACCAGCGTGTAGTGTATTGGGAGTCCAGTCTAGCGCTAATTTAAGATGCATATGCATTTAGGTTTTAGAGTTAAGACGTTTAGCATTTGCGCTTAATAAACGCAGAATGCTAAACGCAGAACATTTTTAAAATCTTAACCTGAGGATGGCGTAGAAGTTACGGGGTGGTTGGACGAAGTATCCGGGCACCGTTTGTTCTCCAAAAGCCACCGGTTGACCAAAGCTGTAGTATTGCTCGTCAAAGAGATTGTTGAGCTGCAGGCTCAGCGAATGCTTCCCAAAAAAGAGCGTCGCGCGGCTGTCCAGCAGAAAGTAGGACGGCAAGACCAAACCCTCTTGATTCGTCGGCTCCAGGTATGATTCGCTCACATAGCGGGGACTTAGCGCCAGCGTCAGCCAGTTAAGCGGCCGGTATTCCATACTGGCATTGACCAGCCACTCCGGGCTGATGATAGGCACCACACCGGTAAAGACCTCATCACTACCTTCGGGCGCGTACTCATCAATACGACTCTGCATATAAGTTACATCGCCGCTGAAGGATAACTGATCAAATGGTCGGTAATTCCAGTCCACTTCCACGCCCCGGCGGAAGCTATTTGGTACATTTTTACGTAACTGTACAAATCCTTCAGGAATGGCCTGCCCGATGGGTGCAATTTCGTTTTCAAACTGCATGTAAAAGACGTTGGCCTGCCCACTGAGTTTGCCGTTGTTAAAGCGCACTCCACCCTCAAAGTCATTCACGTACTCCGCCTGCACCTGACCTATATCCTGCACACTGGCCAGGTTGAACGTATTGATCTGGGTAGAGCCCAGGATATCAAACCTTGTAGGCTCGCGCCCGCTCCTGCCGAAGGAGGCGTAGAAATTAGTGCGGCTGTTCAGTTCGTAGGTTAGGCCAATCTTAGGATTAAGAAAGGTCCAGCTTCGAGTTGGAATATCCGCCGATTGTCCCAGGAATGATTCATCGGCGTTCAGTTCCAGTTGTACAGTCCGGAACTGTAAATCGCCAAAAAGGATCAGATCGCCCAGTTCGTAGCTGGCCTTGGCAAAGAGGCTGATTTCATCCTTTTGAGAGTTATCCTGGTAATAGGGGTCAGCATAGTTAGGAATGATGGCTTCTATGTTTTCACGCTGGAAAGTGTAGGCATGCAAACCACCGTTGATATCCCAGCGACCGTTATCCGACTCTTGGTTCAGGTAAGACATGAAACCGTAGTGGTCATTGTAAAGCGGATAATTGATCTGCATAAAATTATCCTCGGCATCAGGGAAGCCGGCTGGGAAATCACCCCCTGCTCCGCCATAATAAGCCGAAGAAACCCATGAAGTGTTGGTACCCAGAAAGCGGGTGTACTCCAGTTGTATCAGGTGCTGTCCAAAGTTGTCAATGTCATTTTCTGATACATAATTGGTACGCGGATCAGCCTCAATATCGGGTAGCGCTACCGGCAGGTAAGCCAGATCGTTACGGGTACGTCCAGTGAAGCCGGTCAGTTTGATCATATCCTTTTCACCAAAGTATCCTCCGGAAAAGAAGAAGGAGTAAGATTCTGTACCGCTGTGGTAGCGGTAGCCGTCCGAACTGGTGCGGGTAAAGCGGGTGTAGAAAGAAAATTTGTCGTTCAGCAGCCCGGTTTTTACCTCACCGCTGGCCCAGTAGGTACCAAAAGAACCGCCCAGAAACTGCGCTTCTGCGCTGGCCACACTATCCTGCAGGTTGACCGACTCAAAGTTGATAGAACCAGCGTAAGAGGCTGTTCCGTTGGTACTGGTACCCACACCCCTTTGCACCTGCACCGACTCGATGCTGTTACCAAAATCGGTGAAGTTGGAAAAGAATACCCCCTGGTCAATCATATCATTGAGAGGTACGCCATTCAGTGTGATATTGATCCGCGTCTGGTCAATGCCCCGCAGGCGCATCTGCCCGTAATTCGTCAGGCGAGTACCGGATTCAGAATAAGCCAGGATAGAAGGTGTTTTCTGTTCCAGTACAAAAAGCGCATCCTGTCCTACGTACAGCTCTTCTATTTCTTCACGGCTGACCGTTGTTTGCGCTACTGGGGCCTTTTGGTCAGCACGGATGGCATTAATCACCACTTCCTCCAGGGAGCGAGAGACTGACAGAGCAAAATTCAGTGTCCCTTCGTCCTGTTCTCCGCTGATGGCCACTTGCTGGGTAGAGAAGCCTACGTAGCTTACTTTAAGCCTGGCCGGCGTCTGACTAAGTTGTAGGCGATACTCACCATCAACATTGGTAGTCGTTCCCAAATTGGTACCTGGCACTGTAATGTTGGCACCTACCAAGGCCTCATTGGTCTGGGCATCGGTCACTTTTCCGGTCACCACAGTTTGTGCCCATACGCTTGCCGGCAGTAACAGTACTACCAGCAACTGCATCCATAAAATTCGCATGTTTAAAAATGATAATTTGGTTAATAAAACGAAGACTAGGGGATAGCCTCCCAAACTTTATTTACCATACCTTTCCCTTCGCCCGCATTACCGGGATCAGGTTCAATGGGTATAATCTCAGCCCGTTGTATTAGGGCACCCCTTTTAATTAGTAAGATCGTAAAGCTAAACAGGAAATGTTAAGCGCGCAAGCGTTGTACCGCCTTTATTGCATGCTGCGTTCTTTCTTCACCTTTACCCCAGATTTTCACTACCCTTCTTCCAGCCAGTTCTTTCTGGTAAATTTCAAAAAGTATATCCCGGTCGTCAGGATTTTCGCGTTGGGGATCATACCCCCAGGGGAGGTCAGGAGTACAGAGCAGATAAAGATCGGGCTGCCTTATTACTAACTGCTCCAGTATCCAGGGATGGCAACGCTGAAAGCGAAACTCACCCCAGATTTTGATCACTTCCAGGCTGGTGTCGCAGAAAAGTAGGGTTTGGTTTTTTTCAGCGTATTCATCTTCTCTCGCCACCTGCCCTTCTGCAATCTCCAACAGGTCTGACTCCCGGTAAGGCCGGTCTAGTTGATCAATGTAATCCCGGGCGTACTCCGGCACCCAGAGCGTGTCAAAGGCCTCCGCCAACTGACGGGCCAGCGTCGTTTTTCCGCTGGATTCGGGACCGGTGATGGTAATTTTCAACTTATCTTTTGTTCAGTAATTCATCCATATCTTCTACATTGGCATACAGTAATTCCAGAGAGATACCAACCTGGATAGAAGACAATTCGATTTTCTGTGGTAGTTCGTCATAATGGCCAATCCGCCACAGATCAGTATTTTCCTGACGCTACCAAACTTCAGCGGCTACCTTATCCTGATGTATCAACAAATACTCCCTGAAACTTTCTAACTGACGATAGTAGCGAAATTTATCACCCCGGTCATATGCCTCCGTAGATTTTGATAAAACTTCTACAATTAGTGCCGGATTAGACACTGCACCAGGTCCAGTGCTAGGTCGTATTGGCTTTCCGATGACGACTACAGCGTCCGGGTAAAGAAATTTATTGAAAGCCTGAATATAAATTTTACGATTTTCATTGGCAGCAATACAACGAGTGTCAGTCGGGTTTTTCTTTTCTCTTAGTGCAATGGTAATTTCTGCGAAGGCATTCCCGCTAATGGTTGTATGATCGTAAGACCCACCCGCCATCGCTACTACTTCCCCATCATGGTATTCATAACGAGTACCTGTATCTTTTTCCAGTTTGCTGTAGGCTTCTATACTTAAACCCGAATGCTGTGACTGTAGGGACATATTATCTTTTATTGGAAGATACAAAAAACTAAGATTTTACGGATAGCTCAGTTCAGGCGTTATTCTTCCCGGTTAGCAATATTATGAAGGAATTTCTATTTTGTATAGACTAAAATTCCTTACCGATGAAACGCCTAACCCTAATCATTCTGTGCATTTTGTTTGCCCAATCCGTCTTTTCTCAAAATCAGGCACTGATAGATAGCCTGCAAAAGGTGGTGGATTCGCCCAACCCGGACTCGGTCAAGGCCAAAGCTTACTTTGGGCTTACCTGGAACCACCTGCTCTATGATTTGGAAAAAAGCAGGCACTATGCGACCCAGGCGCTGAACCTCACCCGCAAGATGGACGACAGCCTGGGCATGCACCGGGTTTATCATTACTGGGGGCTAATTCATCGCCTGGAGAGCAACTACGATTCCTCACTCTATTTTTTCCAGAAGGCCATTGACTTTCACCTGCGCAATGACCGAGCGGCTAATACCTTGCAGGCTCGCTTCAATATGGGCGTAGTCACCAGCTTCCAAGGCTTCTACGACAGAAGCCTGGAACACTATATTAAAGCTCTGAAAATTGCAGAGGAAATTAAAGATCAATACATGGTAGCCGACATCCTCAACAGCATGGGTATCATTCATAAAAAACTGAAAAACTACGAACAATCACTGGCAATGACCCGCAGAGCCCTGCAGATGGCTCAGGAACAGGGCAACATGAATCAGCAGGCCAACTGCCTGAGCAACATCGGCAGCCTGTATGCTGAGATACAGGAACTGGACAGCGCCCTGGTATATTTTAAGAAAGCCTATGCGATAGATACGGCCCAAAATGTAGCCTGGGGCATTGCGCACCAACTGACTAACATTGGGCAGGTCTACACCGAGAAAGGGGAGTACGCCCTGGCTTCTGATTACCTGCTGCGAGGACTGAAAATCCGCAATGAACTAGAACAGCCCAAAGAAATTGCCGAAAGCCATCTGAAATTGGCCTTACTGCACAACCTTCAGCAGGAGGGTAAGATAGCGGCCACCTATGCGCAGCAAGCGATAGACATTGCTGGTAAAATAGGAGATCGACCCATTATGCGCGATGCTTACAAATTGCTGGCGCAGGCTTATGAGCTTATGGGTAATTACCGTTTGGCCTACCGGCAACATATCAGCTACACCGACCTCAACGACAGCCTGCTTAACGAAACCAATGCCAAACAGATCAATACCCTGCAGGCACGGTATGAATCGGAAAAAAAGGAGAAGGAAATCGCCCTGCTCTCTCGTGATAAAGAAATACAACAGGCTACCATACTGCAGCAAAACACAGAAATACAGGCGTTAACAGTGGTTTTCATTCTGGCCTTTCTATTCATCCTCTTACTCATCTTTTTCTTCAGGGCGAGGATCAAAAACCAGAAGCTGATTACGCTCAAGAATGAAAAGCTGCACCAGAGCAGAATCGACCAGTTGGAAAAGCAGCAGAAGATCATATCCATGGAAGCCATGGTAGCCGGACAGGAGGAGGAACGCAAGCGCATTGCCAAGGACCTGCACGATGGCCTGGGAAATCTCCTGGCCAATGTACAGATGCAGTTCAGCACTGTACAAAACCATATCAATCGTAAAAAAACCCATGCGTACCGGGAAGCTAATCAACTGCTGGGAGAAGCCTGTGGAGAGGTGAGAAAGATTGCCCATAATATGATGCCCGGCACATTGACCAGATTTGGGCTGGTATCTGCCATCCTGGATATGAAGAACAATATTGAGAAAAGTAAACAGATATCGGTTGACGTTCAGGTATATGGCATCAAAGAACGGCTGGAAGAAAAAGTAGAAATCAGCCTGTATCGCGTCATTCAGGAGTTGATGAATAACATCATCAAACACGCGCAGGCTACTGAAGTGATGATACAACTGGCCCGGCAGGGCGACGAACTGAATCTGCTGGTTGAGGACAACGGCCAGGGTTTTGACCTAGTACAGGCCAAAGCCAAGGGTGGGTTAGGTATGCGGAGCCTGGAATCTAGGGTCAGCTACGTAAACGGCACGCTGGACGTAGACACTGCACCAGGGCGAGGCTGTAGCATTGTCATCAGAATACCCGCCACGCAGCATCAGGAGGTCCTAACGATATGAGCGATACACCACCACTCATCAAAGTTTTTATCGTGGACGACCACCAGATGTTCATCAACGGTATACAGTCCATGTTTGCTGATCATGCGAAGATCCGGATAGTGGGCGGATGTACCAGCGGAAAGGAGGCGCTCCAGCAACTCCAACAGCTAAAAGCGGATGTAGTACTTCTGGATATCAACCTACCGGATATGGATGGCATAGGACTGAACAAGCTTATGCAGCGGCGTTTTCCCCACATTAAAGTGATTGCGCTCACCATGCACCACGAGGCTAGTTTTATACAGACCATGATCCGAAATGGGGCCCGCGCCTACGTACTTAAAAATAGTGGGCAGGAGCAGCTACAGCAGGCCATCACCGCCGTGGCTGCCGGTGACACCTATTTTGGAGATGAGGTAAAAGAAGCCATGATGCAGAGCATGTTGCCCGAAAGCAGTACCAGCGACGCCATGATTCCCAAACTTTCACGCCGTGAACGGGAAGTCCTGACGCTGATCATACAGGAACATACCACGCAGGAAATCGCCGACAAGCTCTTCATCAGCCAGAACACGGTAGAAACCCACCGCAAAAACCTGCTGCAGAAACTCAACGTCCGCAACACTGCCGGCCTGGTGCGCTTCGCTATTGAGAAGGGACTGGTAGACTAATTTTTCCCCGCCTCCCGGAAAACCGTGGTCTATCTTATTGATAAAACAATGAATTTTAGGACTACGCTAATAATCCTAAAATTGATAAGGCTATGAAGCTTGCCGCCACTACACTCCTTTTATCGTTTACTCTACCAGTGTTTTCCCAGGAACCCGTACTCATCAAAGATTTTAACACAGATGCTAATAGTACTCTTCGTTTCACATCCAGTGGTATTACACCGGGTATAAGTACCGATGAGCATATGTATTTTCTGGCAGATGATGGGCTGCACAGAGAAGAGCTATGGCGTACTAATGGTACCGAATTAGGCACGCAGCTGATGAAAGACATTTGGCCCGGAGAGGGTAAATCGCGCATAAACTTTACAGGAGTCATAGGGAATACGCTTTTTTTTAGGGCCAACGCGGGCGAATTCGTTGGTAAACTATGGAGAAGCCAGGGGACTACCACCAGTACCCAGATGGTAGACGCCGATGAAGGGGAAATTAGAATTTTTAATGATAGTATCCGTTTCGCCATCTTTCAAGACGCACTGTACTTCAGCGGGGAAAAAGATTTGGGTTATGAGCTGTACCGAATAGAAGCGACAGAAAGTACGGCCACCCTGGTGAAAGTTATTGATCCCAGAATAAATGTTATCTGGGGAGGAGGATTTAACAGTTTTAGCAGTCTTGCCTCTCTCCTGACTGCCGTTCAGGATATGATCTATTTTACGGCCAGCGACGATGAAAACGGCAGGGAACTCTGGAAAACAAATGGTACGGAAGCCGGAACGCAAATGGTGAAAGATATCAGCAAAGGAAACAGCTCCACTACTTTCCAACAGCTAAAGGCTTTTGAAAACACGCTTATCTTTACTGCCGACGATGGTATACACGGGCTGGAACTATGGCTGAGCAAAGGTACAGCGGAGGAGACCTATCTGCTCGGTGACCTTACCAAAGGTGAGGCGGGAAGCGAAATTGAGCTACTAGAGATGGTCGGGCGTTTTGTGTACTTTACAGTTCTGGAATCAGGCCAGCGTAGCTTATAGAAAACCATTCTCAAACCCGAAGCAGCCCAGTTGGTAGAAACTTTTGGTCCTGCAGGCAGTGATGTGCAACATTATACTATGTATGAGAATGCCCTGTATTTCGTGAATGGAGGTGATCTCTGGAAGGCTAGCGGAGATACTGAAGAAAAAATAAGCAGCGATATAACAGTAGACGGCAGTAGTTTCGTCATTGCCAATGATAAACTTTATTTCCTGGCCAGCAGAGAAGGAGGTAGCAACGAATTGTGGCAGAGCGATGGTACACCCGAAGGCACCAAACTGGCCGGGGATATCTTTACGGGCATCATCGATGGTAAGCCTGCATTACTCGGCTACGTCAATGATGCCCTGTATTTTGAAGCTACAGATGCCAGCCATGGAAAGGAAATCTGGACACTGATACCCTTGCAAACGAAGGCCATACTTGAAGTCAGCAGCACCGAAATATGCATGCCCGAAGACAGCCTCACCTTTACCGCCACGGTTACGGATGCCGGAGCCGAGCCCCGCTACCAATGGTACATTAATGATCAGGCGGTGGAAGGGCAAACCAGTACTACCTTCTCAGCCAACAACTTCACGGATGGGGACGAGGTGAAGGTGCAGGTCATTGCCAGCAAAGACGTCTGGGTGCTGCAGGACAGTATTTTCTCTGAGGCTATCGCCGTTTCTTCTTCAGGACTGGCGCCCCAGATCAGTGTGGCCGGTAACCAGCTTACCGCCACCGAAGCTACTAGCTACCAATGGTACCTGGGGGGAGAAGCCATTACCGATGCTACCAGCCAGACATTGACTGCGCAGGAGAGCGGTAGCTACACCGTGGAAGTATCCAATGAGGCCGGCTGTACTTTCTTATCTAATGCCGTATCAGTCATTGTCTGTACACTGGAAGCCTCGGTCATTCAGCAGGAAGGCGACAGCCTTTTCGTAGAGCAGACGGGCAGCTACCAGTGGTTTTTGGACGGAGAAGCACTACCCGACAACAGCCAACGCATTGAAGCTGTCGAGAGTGGTAGCTATACCGTGGAAGTCACTGACGCCAGCGGCTGCTCAGCCACTTCCGAGGCGCTGGAGGTTAATATCACCAGCATCGAGGATACCCGACTGGCCAGGGAGGTGCTTACTTATCCTAACCCGGTCAGCACCCGACTCACTGTTGACTCCCAGATGCATGAAGCTGTAGAAATACAGATATACTCATCCGACGGACTGCTGATGTACGAAAACTCCATGACTGCCGGATCTCATCACCTTCACGTAGCCTTAGACAACTTTTCACCCGGCCTGTACATCATCCAGTTGCAGAGTAAAAAAGGCCTGAGCCACCGTAAACTCATCAAGCGCTGACTGACTGCTCCCGGTTTTCCGTGAGTTTGAAAAATCATGGAAAACCGGGATACATAATTATAAAAATATTAGAAGTTTTAGTATTTTATATCAAAATAAAAAACCAACCTAATATGCTTCGTTTACTTGCCTTGCTATTCGCTATTGGCGGAACAGTATCCGCTTTTGCCCAGGAACCGGTACTCCTCAACGACTTCACCACCAGTGGGGCCAGCACGTTTGATTTTGATCCGGAGATCAACGGAATCGTTATGAAACCCACCCCAGGCGTTGACGCTTCCGACCGGCTGTTTTTCGTAGCCAACGACGGAATACACGGTGCGGAACTTTGGCGCAGCGACGGTACCGCGGTAGGCACTCAGCTGGTCAAAGACATTCGTCCCGGTGAGAACAACTCAGGTGTTAGCTTCATAGAAACGGTAGGGAATACGGTCTATTTCGGCGCCTCCGATGGTGAACACGGATACGAGTTATGGAAAAGCCAGGGAACCGCCGCCAGCACTCAAATGGTGATCGATCTTAACGAAGGAAGCGGTAGTGGAATCAGCACTGGCAACGGCCGACACGTGTACTTCAACGAAGTACTCTACTTTAGCGGCTCCAGCGATAAAGGTACCGAGCTTTACTGTAGCGATGGCACCGCCGAAGGCACTACGTTGGTCAAAGATATCAATCCGAATGTGACCGGCAGCGGCATTCCGTTCAGCGGTTCGCCTTCTCGGATGACGCCCGCCGAGGATATTATCTACTTCGTAGCCAATGATGGGGAACACGGTAATGAGCTGTGGCGAACGGACGGTACCGCAGCGGGGACCGTACTGGTGAAAGACATCAGTGAGGGGGCCAACTCTACGAATTTCTATCAAATGAAAACTTTTGATAATAACATCCTCATTTTTGTGGCGGATAATGAGGTAAACGGCCGGCAGCTCTGGATTAGCCTGGGTACAGCTCAAACTACCTATATGCTGACTAATTATACTGTGGGAGAGGGAAACAGTGGTATTGAAATACTGGAGTGGGCTCAACCAGGAAACCCAGATAGCTTCCTGTATTTTACAGTAAAAGAATCCATCCGGAGAAGATTATGGAAAACCAATGGTAACCAGGGAACTACACCCCAGTTGGTAGAAGGCTTTGGCTCCACCGGAAGCAACGTCAGAGGTCATACGGTTTACCAGGATACCCTTTATTTTGTGGAGGGCAGTTCCCTCTGGAAGGCTAGGGGGGGGATAGAGGAGCAAGTGACCGAAAATATTTCAGTAGACGGAAATAACTTTGCAATATATAATGATGAACTCTACTTCATAGCCAACCAAAGTGGTGGTAACGGGCTGTGGAAAACCGATGGCACCACTGAGGGTACTAGCCTGGTCAGGGAGATCACCTCGGCCAGTTTTCGGGATATAGATAACCTTTTTGTTACCAGCTTCGCTAGCGGTTCAGACCGGCATTTGTACTTTATTGCCGATACCGATGAATTTGGGCGAGAACTCTGGACCAGTGATGGCACTGCGGAAGGCACTTTCATGTTGGTGGATTCCAGGCCGGGAGAAGAGGATGGCTTTCGCTCTTTTGAAGATGTGAATTTTCATGACGTAGGTGCCCAGCTCATGTTTGCTGGCTTTGACAAGGTACACGGCCGCGAACTCTGGAAAAGTAATGGCACCACCGAAGCTACCACTTTGGTGAAAGATATTAACACCCAATCGGAAGATATCCGCTTGTACAGTAATCCTGTTGCTTACCAAAATCAGACCTATTTTGCCACCGATGAAGGGGTTTGGCAAACCGACGGCACCAGTGAAAATACTAGTCTCCTGCAAGAAAGTGAGGCTACTTTTGGTGTACAGGTATTTAACGATCAACTCATCTACACCGCCCCGGCACCAGGTACGAATCGTATGATCTGGACCAGCGATGGTACGGCCGAGGGAAGTCAACCGCTGCTAGATTCCGCCGAAGCAGCGGGGTTAAGAATCTTCTTTCGGCCAACGCAACCCCAGATTAACGGAACGCTGTTGTTTGCCGGCAGAACGAATGATCTGGGTGAAGAACTGTGGAAAACCGATGGTACGGCCGAAGGTACGGCATTTATCAAGGATATTAACAGTGGCAACGGTGATGGGATCAGCGATTTTGATGAGGATAACTATATTGTCGTGAATAACACCCTTTACTTCCGGGCCTTTACTTCCTTTCAAGGGAGAGAACTATGGAAAACCGATGGCACCGAGGCGGGTACGGTTCCGGTAAGCGACATCAATCCGTTTGGCAACTCTTCTCCCCACAACTTTATCGAAATAGACGGGACCATCTTTTTCTCGGCTGAAGACGGCACCTCGGGCCGGGAACTGTGGAAAACTGACGGCACTACCGATGGTACCGCGCTGGTAAAGGACATCTTTCCGGGTGGTGAGGATGATAGTGGTATATCTTCCAACGTTGAATTTGTTAACTATCAGGGTACGCTCTTTTTTGCTGCCAACGATGGTGAGCACGGTAGAGAACTCTGGAAAAGTGATGGTACCGAAGAGGGAACCGTGATGGTCAAGGATATCTACCCCAACACTAACAATTTTAGGCGCAGCAGCCACCCCAGAAATCTGATTGTCTATAACGACCTGCTGGTGTTTACCGCAGCCGACAGCACCGGCCTGAAAATCTGGCGTACCGACGGCACCGAGGAAGGCACTCAGATACTCATAGATATGGAAGTAGACATTGGCTTACTCAATGCAAATGGCACTCTATTTTTTCCTGCCTCAGATGGCGAAAGCGGCACAGAACTGTGGCGCACCAACGGCACCCCCGAAGGCACCCAACTGATAGAAGATATCTTTGTCGGCCCCAACGATAGTTCTCCCAAGCTGCTAGACTACATTAACGAGACCCTTTTCTTCACCGCCCTGGATGCAAGCAATGGCCGCGAGCTTTGGGCCTTATCGCCCCTCCGTACCCAGACCGTACTTGAAGCCAGCAGCACCGAAATATGCATGCCCGAAGACAGCCTCACCTTTACCGCCACGGTTACGGATGCCGGAGCCGAGCCCCGCTACCAATGGTACATTAATGATCAGGCGGTGGAAGGGCAAACCAGTACTACCTTCTCAGCCAACAACTTCACGGATGGGGACGAGGTGAAGGTGCAGGTCATTGCCAGCAAAGACGTCTGGGTGCTGCAGGACAGTATTTTCTCTGAGGCTATCGCCGTTTCTTCTTCAGGACTGGCGCCCCAGATCAGTGTGGCCGGTAACCAGCTTACCGCCACCGAAGCTACTAGCTACCAATGGTACCTGGGGGGAGAAGCCATTACCGATGCTACCAGCCAGACATTGACTGCGCAGGAGAGCGGTAGCTACACCGTGGAAGTATCCAATGAGGCCGGCTGTACTTTCTTATCTAATGCCGTATCAGTCATTGTCTGTACACTGGAAGCCTCGGTCATTCAGCAGGAAGGCGACAGCCTTTTCGTAGAGCAGACGGGCAGCTACCAGTGGTTTTTGGACGGAGAAGCACTACCCGACAACAGCCAACGCATTGAAGCTGTCGAGAGTGGTAGCTATACCGTGGAAGTCACTGACGCCAGCGGCTGCTCAGCCACTTCCGAGGCGCTGGAGGTTAATATCACCAGCATCGAGGATCCGCGAATCGCCAAACAAGTCCTCACTTTCCCGAATCCTGCCCGTACCCAGCTATCGGTAGTATCCCAGATGCATGAAGCCATCAACATCACCATTTACAACGCTACCGGGCACAGAGTCTTTGAAAACATAATGTCACCAGGCCGGCAGCAACTTGAGTTGGCCCTTGGGAACCTATCACCTGGCCTGTACCTGATTCGCTTACAAAGCGAGCAGGGCCTGAGCCACCGCAAGCTGATTAAAGAATAAAAATAATCGCTATGAAAAAGAATATCTTAACAGTCCTGCTTTTACTGCTACTTATCGCCTGCAAAGAGGAAGAAAATGCTCCCGATACGCAAACTGACGCATCTGAGTTAATCGCCCGCACCTGGCGCGTCCAGGCTGTCACCGTGGATGATGTGGAGGAAAATGCCTCCGCTTACAGTAGCTATCGCTTTACGTTCAGCCAGGCTCAGACGTATCGCTTCCTGATGCCCGACGAACTGACCGGCACTTGGGAACTTACCTCTAACAACAACCTGCTGGTCATGGACCAGGGCACTGACCGGGAACAGACGGTGAGGGTGATATCGCTATCCGCAGAGGCACTCAGCCTGGAATTCAGTGTGGAGGATGAAAAGATCGGGCTAAGCAAAGTTCTTTACGAGCTGGCCCCCGAGTCTGCCAATTAAAACGTTTTTACACCAAAATCTCGCTATCATGAAAGCTCAGTATATTTTCTTACTCATAACTTTTTTGTTGACCATGCATGATGTTAGCGCGCAAAAAACCGGACTCATAGATTATCCCCACCTGGGCGTGCAGTTTACCATACCCGAGGGCTGGGTAGGCCAGGAAGCAGAAGGCGGTTTTCTCGTAGGCAAACAGTCCCAACCAGGTTTCGCTTTTTTGAGTACCCTGGAAGCGACGTCTCTGCAAGAAATCAGGACACAGGGTCAGCAGGGAATCAGAGAAGCGGATGGTACATATCTGCAGCTTGAGGGCGCCATGGAACAGCTGAACGCTAACAGCCTGGGTGGCCTTTTCAGCGGCACTTTGCAACAAAGCCTGGCCAAAGCCTATATGCTAGGGGTGCTCAACCCTCACGGCAGCGGGGTGCTGATTATCGCCGCCTCCACACCAGAACAGTATTCCGAAATGCACCGCCAACTGGCCATTGACCTGGCCAACAGCCTGGTTTTTAGTAAACCCAAAGTACCGCCCGTAGCTGCACAGTGGAAGGAGAAGTTTTCTAATGCCAAGCTTACCTACATGGACTCTTACTACAGCAGCGGCTCCAGCTACGGGGGTTACAGCACTGGGGGAGGCTACAGTGTTACCAAAGAAATTCATCTCTGTGAGCAGGGTTACTTCAAATCATCGGGCAGTAGTAGTATGTCCATTGATACCGGCGGCGCTTTTGGAGGTTCTCGGGGCAATAGCAGCGGAGACGGTAGCTGGGAAATTGCGGGCAACCAGTATGGACAACCCGTTCTGCGACTCAAATTTTACGATGGCAAAGTAAGCGAGTACACCCTGACCAGCGAAGAGGGTAAAACCTTTCTGAACGGAGAGCGCTACTACGTCACTTACGCCAGTTCCGGCGCCGATTATGCGCCTGACTGCTTCTGAAAGATATCATCAACCTCTCAGTCAGGATAACCCCACCTCCCCTATTAGCAGCTTACTGAACGCAATTCACCTCCTCGTCAGTAAGCTGCTTTTTTTTCTTCCCGCAGCGATTCCCGCCAGTTTACAAATCCATAGATCGCCAGCCCCAGGTAGAGGAAGTAGAGTAGCGAGAGCAGATAAAGCTCTTTGTACAGGTAAATGCCAGCGGCGGTTATAAAACTTAAATGAAAATAAAAGTTATGTTCAACTGCTCTGGGGTTTCCTTTTGAGAACGTGTAACAGCAAGTCAAACCTTTTTATCTTTAACATGTGAAGACGATATACGTAGATACGTCGGTTTTCGGTGGCAAATTTGACGCTGAGTTTGAGTTATGGACTGATTTTTAAATCAGACCTACAGTTGTTATACTCTGATGTAGCAGAAGAAGAACTGATAAATGCACCCCAAAGTGTCAGAGATTTTGTCAAATCTATTCCAGAAAAAAACCTGTGACAGATACAACTTTCAGAGGAAGCGATCTTATTGGCCGAAAAGTATCTCGAGGTGAAGGTTGTAAGCAAAAGTAACCGAGCAGATTGCTATCATATTGCAATGGCAACTATCTTCAAAGCTGACCTCTTAGTAAGTTGGAACTTCAAACACATTGTCAACATTCAACGAATACATGGGTATCATGCTGTTAACTTGATGAACGGCTATCAAACCATTGAAATCAGAAATCCACGAGAAGTTTTTAATTATGAAAACGACGACTAAAAAAGACTAAGACTGTGTAAAAAGTGTTCGCAAAGAGGGAGAGCGGATTGCCAAAGACACGGAGGGCAAGACGCCAAAAGAAATACTCGAGTATTTCGCGCAAAAGAAGAGAGACAAACGCCCAGAATAGAATTATTTAATCAGCATTGAGTCCTATTCTACCTTTTAAAATTTGTGCAAATATTAAATCTAAATCGCCATACGGTTTGCCTGCATAGATTTCCTCCAGTTGACAAAACCATAAGTTGCCAGGCCCAGGTAGAGGAAGTAGAGCAACGAGAGGAGGTAAAGCTCTTTGTACAGGTAAATGCCGGCAGCTACAGTGTCCACCACAATCCAGAGCAGCCAGTTTTCCAGTTTTTTTCGAGCCAACATATAGGTGCCTACAAAGCTAAAAGATGTGGTGAAAGCATCCCAGTAGGGCAGGTCGGCATCAGAGAATTGATCAAAGAAGTAGCCGAAGCCGCCCAGCCCCAGCAGCCCCAGGATCAGCAGCACCAGCATGCGCTGCTTAGACAGCAGGCTCACTTTTAGTTCCTGCTTATTTTTCCCACCGGTTCGCCGGCCGCCGTACAGCCATTCATACCAGCCGTAAAAGCCCAGTATGACGTAAAAAACGTGCAGGATCAGGTCAGAATACAGCCTGACCTCCCAGAAAAGGATACCGCTGAGCACAGTACCGACGATACCGGTAGGCCAGCCCCACACAATCTCGCGGGAGTTGAACCATACCGAGACTACGCCAAAAATTAAAGCTAGTAATTCAATGTAGTTGATTTCCATGTGGCAGCCACCTCTTCTATGCGCTCCAGCAGGGCGCCGAGTTCTTTTTCCGTGGTAAAAGGATTCATCAAAGTAGTGCGAAGATAAAATTTATTTTTTAAGCGAGTCTGCACGATGTAAAATTCCCCGTATTCCAGTAACTGCTGACGCACAAAAGCATTGAGGTGCTCAGTTTCTGCTTCTTCAAAATTCTTGGGACGATAGCGGAAGCAGACAATATTCGTATCGGGATGCATGGCCAGTTCCCAGTCTTCGCGTTTCTCCAGTGTCTCAGCAAAATTTTTCGCCAGGTCATACTGTCGCGTCACGTATTCGTCAATGATCTCAGTACCATAGCTCTTGAGCAGGGCATAGGCTTTCACGCCCATCATCAGCTTGGTACATTCCATGGTACGCTTGCCCATGTTGAACCATTCAGCCTCTTCCTGATCGTTCCACAGGTACTGCGCCTGCTGGGCAAAGGTGCGGTAAGAATCCTGCTCATTTTTGAAGAGCAGAGCGGTAGTCAGTGCAGGGGTCAGCATCATTTTGTGCAGGTCAATTACTACCGAATCAGCCTGTTCCATCCCCTTGACCAGCGAACGGTATTTGGGAGAGAAAACCGCCGCGCCTCCGTGGGCTCCGTCTACATGGTACCACAGATTATGTTTCCGGCAAAAGTCAGCAATTTATTCTAGGTCATCATAGGTGCCGGAAGAAGTAGTACAGGCGCTCCCCACTACAGCGATTACTTTTACATCCGCCTCGTTGGATTTTTGCAGATACTCTTCCATCAGTTCTGTCTTCATACGCAATCTCTCATCCGCTGGAATCTTGATGATACCCGCATCACCCCAGCCCATCACCCGGGCAGCACGATCTACGCAGTAGTGTGCTTCTTCTGATACCATGAGCGCCAGTTTTTTGTCGGAACCCTGCCGCCATACATCCTCAGCAGATTTGGCTCGGCGAGCAGCCAGCAAAGCGGTAAGATTCGCAATTGTCCCTCCCGAAGTCAGAAACCCTCCACTCTCCTGCTGCCAGCCTATCTCCTGGCACATGCGCTGCACCACCACTCGCTCAATAGCAGTAGATACTTCGCCCATCTCGTAGACGGCACCACCGTTATTCAGCAGACTGCTCAGCAGACTGGCTAAGGCTGTAACCGGAGCAGGAGCCACCACCTGATGACCTATGTATTTTTTATGGTGAATGTGGATAGAATCTTCCATCACCATTTTAAACAGCTGCATTACATCGCCCTTTCCTAACTTTTCATCGGCCTGCCACTTAGCCAGTTGCTCTTCCGGATCTTTCCAGGGAATGGTTTTCATCTCAGTATCTGACTGTACCTCCCGTAAATAATCAGCCAGCATATCAATCAGTTGATGTCCCTGCTGACGAAAATTATCCGGATCAAAAGCTTTATCTAAAATGTTACTCATCTATATCTCTCATTAATATGTCTTAAAGACAAAATTAGCTAATATTTGTGTTAAAATTCTTGATGTTATGGTGTGACAGTTCTTGGTGATAATATGTTATGGTTGATTAGAAAAAACTATAGTACCTTAACACTATCATAACCCTAACACTATCATAACCCTAACACCATCAAAACCAAAACGTGGCAGGAATTTATTTACATATCCCCTTTTGTAAGCAGGCTTGTCATTACTGCAATTTCCACTTCAGCACCAACACCCATAGGAAGGCAGCAATGATAGAAGCGATTGGTAGAGAACTGGATTTACAAAAGGACTATCTGGCCGGTGAACCGGTGAATACGCTATACTTCGGCGGAGGGACGCCTACTCTCTTGTCCGAAGAAGAACTGAATTTTCTGCTAGAAAAACTGCATCAGCTTTTCCCGGTAGCCTCAAACGCCGAGATTACCCTGGAAGCTAATCCCGACGACCTGAAAACCAATAAGCTCAGTATGATGCAGAAAGCCGGGATCAATCGGCTGAGCATCGGTATACAATCCTTTCATGAGCCGCACCTACGCTACCTCAACCGGGCACATAATGCAGAAGAAGCGCAGAATTGTGTAAAATTGGCGCAGGATAGTGGCTTTAAAAACATTAGCATTGACTTGATCTACGCCATCCCGGCAGAAGATCACCGCATCTGGCAGAGCGACCTGGCGAGGGCAATGGATCTGCAGCCCCAGCATATTTCTTCCTATTGCCTTACCATTGAAGAGAAAACCGCTTTCGGCAACTGGCTGCGAAAAGGAAAGATACAGGAAGTAAGCGATGACTTTGCTGCCGAGCAGTTTGAGTTGCTGCAGGAAACTTTGCAGCGCAACGGCTATGAGCAGTACGAAATTTCTAACTTCTGCCAGCCGGGCGGCGAATCGCAGCATAACAGCAATTACTGGTGCAAAGAAACGTACCTGGGCGTAGGGCCGGGAGCGCACTCCTATAACAGGAGCAGCCGACAGTACAATGTGTCTAATAATGGCCTTTACCTAAAAGCCCTGGCAGAAGATAAAATCCCCGTCGAACTAGACGAAATAGAGCCACACGATCAGGTGAACGAGTATATCATGACCGGACTCCGTACGAAGTGGGGTATTGATCTACAAAAGATTCGGCAGGAATTCGGGTTTGATCTTTTTCAGGAGAACCAGCGGTACCTGGAGCAACTGCAACATGAGCAAAAAATCAGGATGCAAGGTCAACAATTAATTTTAACCAATAGTGGCAAATTACTGGCTGATCGCATCGCTTCCGACCTTTTTGTAATGAAATAAATGACCCTTATTTGGCTTATAAAGCTAAAAATTGACGTTTTAAGATTAATAACCAGCAAAAATCATGCTTATTATTAAAAACCAAACCAGTTTTAGCACGGATGTTGCCTATGTAAGCTAGTAAGCATTTACAAACCACAAATTGCAAGCTATGAAAAAGATACTATTCACCATATACCTCATGACCAGCCTGTACGCAGCTGCGCAGGCGCAGGTTTCTATTACACCCCGTGCTTCATTTACCATGCCGCAGGGATTTATGAGTAACATCGCCAGCAATGGTTACGGCTACGGCCTGGACCTGGACTATGCTGTGAATGACAACCTGAGAATCGGAGCATCCTTCAGCCAGCAGCATTTTAACGCTGAGATCGCCGGATTCAGCTTGAATATGGTTGATTTTAAAGTAACCCCGATTACCGCCTCGGTAAAGTACGTACTTCCGGGTAGTACGCTACGCCCCTACATTGGGCTACAGGGAGGTATTTATAACTTCTCGGCGGGCGCCGCCGGTTTTGACGTTACCCGCGAGTACTGGGGGCTTGCTCCTTCACTGGGCGTACTGTACCCGGTCAGCGAACGTCTAGACTTTTTCGCCAGTGCCCAGTATCACATGATGTATCTGGACGAAAACATTCCTATTGCTGATTTCAATATCAATCAGGACCTCAAGTTTATCCCGGTCAATTTTGGCCTGACGTTTAAGTTTTAGTAGTCTATCTTATAAAGCTAAAGAGCCACGCATTTGCGGGGCTTTTTTTTGCCCTACAGTAGATTTATTAATAAATTAATGCAATCTACGCTACACATATACCTATGAAATGGACAGGCCTGACGTTACTACTATGGCTTAGTTTTCCTGTTTCCGGACTAGCCGCTCACTGTCCGCCTGACAGTCTGCTGGCCTTATTGAAACAGCCCCAGGCTCAGGATAGCTTATTTACTATTCACAGCCAGCTTTATCAGCATTACCACGACCAGGACCCGACCCTGGCCCGCTACCATGCCGAACAGGCCCTGCAAATAGCTCAGGACCTTGATAAACTATCCCTTACATTTAAAGCCATGGATCAGTTGGGCGTCTGGTACCAAAACCGGAGCCAGTACGATAGTGCCTTGCTGATCTTTGAAGATGCACTCAACCTGGCCCAGCAGGAAAAAGATGCTGCCAAGATGTTGAGCATGCACAACAATATTGGCGTTATTTACTTCAGAAAGGGCGATTATGAAACTTCTGTACAGTACTTCCTACAATCGCTGAAGGAAGCCGAGAAGTTAAGCGACTCTACATCGTTGGCTGGAGGCCTGAACAACCTGGGTAGCATCATGTACTTGCAGGGGCATTATGAACAGGCATTAGATTATTACCAGCAGTCGCTGGATATCAAACAGCTACTGGGCGATTCCCTGGCCGTAGCTAAAACACTCAACAACATTGGCAATATCTACGGGGATATGGACGATCATGCACAGGCAATAGCTTACCTGGAGCGCTCCCTGGCTATCAAAAGAAACCACCAGGAGGCAGGTGGCCTGGCTTACTCACTCACCAACCTGGGCATTGCTTACAAAGACCTGCAACAGTACGATCAGGCACTTCGCTACTACCGGGAGGCGCTGGACATAGATACCCAACTGGAGAACCAGGAGGGTATGCTATCTACCGCTAACAACATCGCCGAGTTGTACATTCTCCTTGAAGAGCAGGATAGTGCTTTGGTGTATGCCCAGCAGGCATATGAACTGGCTTGGGCCATAGATGCCCAGGAGCGGATTATGGAAACTACGCACACGCTGGCCAAGCTGCACCAGTTGATGCAGGATTACTCCCGTGCCTTTCAGTACATGGAGGAGTATGTAAAACTACGGGAAGAAGTCTACAACGAAAAAAAGAGTCAGCAAATTGCTGAATTACAAACCCGCTACGATACCGAAAAAAAAGAGCTTGCCATCGAGCAACTACAGCAGGAAAAACAGCTACAGGACCTGGAAATACAGCAGGCACGCACACAGCGGTTTATTTACCTGCTAATTATCCTGCTGGCCGCGGTGTTGGGTGTTGCAGGCGTTTATTTTTACCGCCTGAAGGCCCGGCATAATCGTTTGCTTGCATCGCAAAATGTCCAACTCGCGCAGTTGAATGCTACGAAAGACAAGCTGTTTTCTGTCATCGCCCATGATCTAAAAAACCCTCTATCGGCTTTTCAGAGTATTACTGAGACGTTGCACCAGCACCTTCCTAAGATGTCGCAGGAGGAGATTAAATTCTTTATTGCGGAGATCTACCAGTCCAGCCACCAGCTTAATGACCTGCTGCACAATCTTCTACAGTGGGCTTCGGCACAGATTGGAAGAACGCCTTACCAGCCGGAAGCTTTCTCAGCACGAACCATGGTAGAAAAAAATATTCGCCATCTGCAAAGCCAGGCCCGGAAAAAGTCCATACAACTGCATAATGATGTACCTACTTCAGCTATGCTGTACGCTGACCGTAAGATGATACAAACCATCCTGCGTAACTTAATTTCCAATGCCATTAAATTTACACCTGGTGGCGGACAGGTTCGCTTTACGACCAGGCTTCAAGGCTCCGAGGTGGCCCTTTCGGTGCACGATACCGGGGTAGGGATTTCCGAAGAAAACTTACCACTACTTTTTCGCATAGATGCCGACGTTCAGGCCATCGGAGATCAGCAGGAGAAAGGTACGGGTATCGGACTGATCCTTTGCCAGGAACTTGCTGAAAAGAACTGCAGCCACATTGAAGTCAACAGTATTCCCGGTCAGGGGAGTACTTTTACCTTGGTCGTACCGGCGGCCCGGTCCAGCAGACAAGAGCATATTTCTCAAACCGTATCTTCCTCCTGATGCAGACAATACGCTTTATACTGGTAGATGACCACCGGGTAGTGCGTACCGGAATCCGGGCCATGCTGATCGGTCAGCCTCACATAGAGTTGATCGGTGAAGCAACACAGGCCGAAGAGCTGTTCGAACTGCTGGAGCAGCAGCAGCCCGACATTGTAGTGATGGATATACGCATGCCGGGCAGGATGTCGGGGATAGATGCTACACGCCTGCTGCGCGAAAAATATCCGCAAATCAAAGTGCTGATGCTTACCGGTAATTCCATGAAGGATTATCTCATCCCGGCCTTCCAGGCAGGGGCCCGGGGTTTTCTGGATAAGGACTGCTCTAAGGAGACCTTCCTGGAAGCTTTGCAGAAAATCCACCGGGGACAAGACTTTTTTGATGAGGAAGCTTCCGGCATACTTTTCAGGCACTTCCAGCAAAATGGGGACAGTGCTTCAGGCTCTCAAAAGGAGTTGAGTGAGCGGGAGGTAGAAGTAATTCGGGCATTTGCCGAAGGCAAAAGCTATAAAGAAATCGGGGATCTGCTGTATATCAGCCCAAGGACGGTAGAGACCCACAAAAAAAATATTTTACAAAAACTGGGATTACAGACTTCCGCTGACCTCATACGCTACGCGATCCGTCATAACATCACGGATCTTTAACCCTCTATCTTCCTCACTACGGGAAATCCCGTAGCCACATTTCCTGATTTTTCCGGATTGAGCGTCGAACACCTAGCCGCTACTTTAGCAGCATTGCTATTAACTAAAATTCTTATCATCATGAAATCACACAAGCACATCTACCATTTTGTTTTTTTACTGACCGCTACATTTTTGTTTACCGCCTGCGCTGAAGAGGAAGAAGATGCCGTAGAACCTCCGCAGGATCCATTTTTGGGCGCGTGGATCATCTTTGATGCCGGGGGCGACTTTGCTGAAGACAATGTGGGCACCACCTACACCTTTGGCGATGACGGTACTATCCGTATTTCCAAAGGTGCACGGCTCACTAACGGTACCTACGTCAGAAATGATGATACCATAGAAGTAACCCTGGACTATGGTAATGACAACACCTTTGAGCTGACATATGACTATATGCTGACCGATACTCAGCTTACGATGGACAACCAGGACAACGACCAAATATTTTTTCTCCGCAGACCCTGATAATGAAGAATGTACCCGGTGTGATATAGCGTAGTTTACCGGGTTACCCTTGAAATTTGCCCCCTGCCAGACAGGGGGTATATTTTTTAATCTGACAGTTTCTCTTCCTCTTCAGCTTTTCGCTTTTCCTGTCCATTCTGCGCATGCTGAGTATTCTGCATGGCCTTTCGCTTGCTGGCTACCGACGAGCGATAGTCAAACGGACGGATAATCAGGCGCGTGCCCCGATCGTAGGTGAAGTAATTCCACACCCAGTTTCCAAAAGTAATCAGCTTCTGCCGGAAGCTTACCAGGAAGAAGAGGTGTACAAACATCCACGCGATCCAGGCGAAGAAGCCACCAAATTTAATGCTGGCGGGTAGATCAGCTACCGCCCGGTTTCTACCGATGGTAGCCATCTGACCCTTATCCAGGTAGCGGAAAGGTTTCATCTCATGGCAACGGATCAAGTTACTCAGGTTTTTCCCCAGTTTTTTTCCCTGCTGCATGGCTACGGGGGCCACCTGCGGGTGCCCGTCAGGAAACTCAGGCGTAGCCATATTGGCAATGTCGCCTACGGCAAATACGTTCTCGTAGCCTACCACCCGGTTGTACTGATCTACCACATAGCGATTTTTTTGGGTTGCTGCCTTGTCCAGGCCAGGCAGCACAATGCCTGACACGCCGGCGGCCCAGATAAGGGTTTCAGTGTTGATGGTGTCTCCATCGCTGAGCCTGACCTGATAGCCGTCAAAGTCTTCTACCATGGTATTCAGCCTTACATTCACTTTGAACTGCTTTTCCAGGTCATACTGGGCCCGTTTACCGGCTTTTTCTGACATGGCAGGCAGCAATCTATCCAGCCCTTCCATGAGGTAAATATTCATATTTTTTTCAAAGTCCAGCTCCGGGTAGTCGCGGGGTAGTACGTGGTTTTTGAGTTCACCAAAGGCCCCGGCTACCTCTACACCAGTAGGCCCTCCCCCTACGATCACAAAGTTGGTGAGGCGGGCAATTTCTACCGCGTCTTCTGAAGTGACCGCCCGCTCAAAATTTTGCAGGATATGGCTGCGCAGGTTGAGCGCCTGCGGCACCTGCTTCAGCGGGAAGGCCAGTTCTTCAATGGATTTATTGCCAAAGTAGTTGGTTTTGGTACCGGTAGCGATGATCAGGTAATCGTAGCGGATGCGACCAATGTCGGTATTCACCATATTTTCCTCTGGGCTGATGGAGCCGACGTTGGCCATGCGGAAGAAGAAATTTTCTTCGTCATCAAAGATCTTGCGTAGCGGACCGGCAATAGAGTCGGGCTCCAGACCGGCGGTGGCTACCTGATAGAGCAGGGGCTGAAAGGTATGGTAGTTATGGCGATCCAGCATCACCACCTGCACATCCTTCATGCGCAGCTTTTTGACGATCTGTATGCCGGCGAAGCCGCCGCCGATGATCACGATGCGGGGCTTACCGATATCGGGCAGTTGGGTAGCCAGGTGGCGTCTTTCGTGGGCGTATTGTATAGGAGTATCCAGTACGGGCATAAAAAAATATTTAAGTCAAAAAGACTGATCTACAATAATTTAACGGTAGGCTTACTGATGTGTTCAGGAATTATCCAGAAGCACTTTACCTCAGCCCAAAAATCTAAAAACCCCCTACCGGGTAAGCAGGGGGTTGAGTAAGATAGGTAATTACTAATTACAGATCCTCCAGGGGAGTACCTCCTCCGTAGAAGTAATTGAAATTAGAGATCGTCTCACCGGGCTTAAAGCCTTCGCTATCATTTTCGTCACTTTGTTCATTAAAGACACCTTCATTATCGGTGCTATTCACTTCATCCATATAGCCTGAGCCAGGGTTAGTAATATCCCAATCGCTGACCGATCCATTGTTTATTTGGATGACAGCTTCTGCACCACTTCCCATAAGTCCGTCTACTGTATTAAAGGTAATGGTAGGCGCAGTAGCATACCCACTGCCAAAAGTAGAGAAGCCAATGTTTGTTATTTTACCATCCGTAATTGTGATATTATTCACCATGGCTGCTTCTTGCTCAATGGGAACTACAGTAAACACAGGTTTAGATGCTAGTGGACCTACCACATCAAGTGTGTCGCCATTTCCAACATCGGCCACAATTACACCGTCCTCAATGTCGGCATTAAAGTCAAATAACTGAGAATCAAACCCATTTAACTGTCCACAACATACATTCACATCACCATCAGAAACATTTATCAAAGTAGTACCACCTGCACCAATATTTTGATAATCTGTAGCAGTTACTGTGACTTGTGGATAAACGTTAGAGTAACCTGAGCCACCATTTGCTATAAATACATTGTAGTTCACTTCATATTTCAGTTCAAAAGTAGCGCCAGTACCAGCAGGTACAGTACCAAAACCTATTTCCGCAATCTGAGCTGCGGTAGCAGGCGTAGGTACACCGGGAGAAGCAATATAGAGTGCTCCATTATTGTTAGTATTTCCATTCGTAATACTACCATCGCCGTCTACCGCGGTAACCTCAACATAGGCATAATCCGTACTAGTATTGCCATCAGCATCTACGCCGGTAGCAAAAGTGAATATGTCACCTACTACGTAATCACTACCCCCGTTGGTAACATTAAATTCACTTACCGTTATATCAGTAGGATCAGGGGTCGCATCTAGTTCTAAACCAGTAGGCGCATTACCCTCAGGAGAAGAAACCTCAGCATATACGCTAGGTAAAGTGGTGTCGATGTGTCCACCGCCTCCACTATCAAAACGCATAGCCTTACTAACTACCGCCAGGGTATCTCCCTGCTCTACCAATAAGGTCTGATTAGTTTCGATCGGCAGAAATTCTATCACAGAAGAACTATTGTCCCAGATACCGCTACCATCATCATCCAGACCATTAGGCAGCACCATAGAGTACATACCATTAGCATCGGTAGTATCAGTAATGGTAAAACTGGTATAAGATGCACTGATTACATCACCTTTATTAGTACTACCTACATTGATACCATAATCATCCAATACATCATTTACACTTAACCTGGCACGCACGACAGCACCTTCTACTGCTTGAGCAGCATCAGTAGTAGCATCTAGTTTTGCCCAGACCGTACCAGATATTTCGGTACCTCCTGCCGCTACCGTAGTAGGGAAAAGCGGAATGGTAGTTTCTACGTTATCCTCAGTGAGATCAATAGTACCAAATGGCTGATTTAAATTTGCAGTATAAGTAACCGTGGTATGATCAGGGGCACTTACTGTCACAATGGCCTGCCCAACGCGCAGATCACCAAAAGTAGCGACACCATTATCTGCAGCAGTTTCGGTACGGCTTACACCACCTTGTGCTACGGTCACTGTAGCACCCGGCGCAAAAGCCTCACCACTGGTACGGGCATTGGTATTTACAGCACCAGCTGCTAATACAGTAACGGAATAGTTGATCACTGGTCCGAGTCTTTCCAGGGAGTCCTGGTACATCTGAAAGGCCATCTGCTGCTCAGCATTAAGCTCGGCAATGTCGATAGCATTTTGAGCATTTAGCTCAGCCATTGACAAATCGTTGGCGTTGTCAGCATTATTGAGGGCTTCCAGGATCTGGCGCTGTTGCTCCAGTGCTTGCTCTTCGGTGAATTCGTCTTCGCAAGACGTCAGCACCAGCCCGGCGATAAGGCCCAGGCTCAATACATTAAAAAAGAATCTTTTCATGATGATTAAGAAATTTGATTTAGTGTTATGAGAATAATTAAGATTTAAAGGGCAAAGCCCAGGGAAAAGAAAAAGCTGTTGGAAACGATGTCGGTGGCGTCGCGCAGCAGATTAAAGGCATCGTAGCCATTGTTGACTGGGTTGAGACCAAAACGGTATCTAGCATCAAAATACAACAGATGCTCACCGACAGCCACTTCGGTACCCAGTCCCAGGTTGAGTCCCCACTGTATGGACTGAAACTCCGCACGTACATTTTCGGTACCATCGGATGTCACCGGGAAGTCCTCTACAAAAAAGGTATAATCTTGCGACTGCCGCGCCGCCAGGTTAAACCCAAAAGAAGGCCCTACGATCAGTTCCGGCTTAAAGCCCGGCAGCAAACCAGGTAGCCCGGCGCGGATCAGGATGGGTATCTCCAGGTTATGGAGCGTTACATTTCCTGTGAGGATCGTATTACCGCCCAGAATAGACTCTTTAACTTCTACCCGGGTGCCGCCCTGCTGCATGTACAACAGTTCGGCGGAGGCGGTAAACATGTCGTTGATCGGATAATTGACGAATCCCCCTACCGCTACACCTGTCACATGACCGGTATGGTCACGGTCTTTGGTGGGAAACTCGTAAAAGCCGCTGGACGTCAATCCGATCTTGGCTCCATACGTTAGGGCTAAACTACCACCAGAGTCTCCGTCGGAGGCATTTTCCTGGGCAAATACCGAGGTACTCCAACCCGCTAAAAAACTCAGTGCCCAGACGAGTCTTAGCGAGCTACGCCTTCTAAAAGATGAGCAATTTTTCATAAGTAAGTATTTCCGTGTTGTTAAGATTATGATGATAAAAATAAAATTTACTTAAGTGTTAAGTACCAAGTAAAACAGAAAAATTGATGTGTAATAGCTCGGTACTTCGGTAGTCTTTATGATATCTACATTGTAAAACAAGAGAAATATTTTGCGAAAAAATATCTGGCTTTTTGGTATAAAGTACAAAGGTAATATTTGGGATTACGCTATGATATCAGGCCTTTAGCCAAGCTCAAAAAGTAAGGAATAATTATAATATTGGAATTATTTTTATGCTCATTAAATTTTTTGAAAGAGTGAATAACGGTAGTTTTTTTATTGCTAAAAAGCTGTAGATAAGTGAATTACAATATGAGTGACAAACCAAGAAGGTAAAGTAAAGTCTATTGTATGACGCATATCCAATTTTGATAAGTGTAATATACCCAGGCTAAATTTTTACTCAGTTTTTGTCACATACCCACAAAATCAGAATGATATTATGACAATAAGATTATTGCAGAATGGACTCAAGTGGCTTTACTTACATTCATACCGATAAACTAAAAACAATAAAATTCTTTTAGGAGCTTGATTTTTCGCGTGATAAAATTAAGAAGTTTTACTTAATCAAATAAAATCTAATTTTAGATAAAAATAGTTAAAAAAAATTAGTCTTACTTTTTATCCTTTTTCTCTCGCAATTACAAAACTAGCACATAGTAAAGGGACATTTGTGCTTTAATCTTGATGCGTTATGCAAACTTAGGACAGCTCTTTGTGAGAAAACGGGCCGTATAACTCCGCTTACTTTTGGCAACTTTCTCAGGAGTACCTTCCGCGATGATCTGCCCTCCTTCTTTTCCGCCTTCTGGCCCCAGGTCTATGATGTGGTCAGCCACTTTGATCAAATCCATATTATGCTCAATGACCAGGACAGTATTTCCTTTATCTACTAACTTTCCCAGCACATCCAGCAGGTGCTGAATATCCTGAAAGTGCAGCCCGGTGGTAGGCTCATCCAGAATATAAAGGGTTTTACCGGTATCTTTTTTTGATAGCTCGGTGGAGAGTTTTACCCGCTGGGCCTCTCCACCGGACAGGGTCGTTGCATGCTGCCCTAGGCTGATATAGCCTAATCCCACATCCTCGAGCGTCTTAATTTTGCGGAGTATACGAGGTTGGTTTTCAAAAAATTCAACGGCCTGTTCTACCGTCATATCCAGTACGTCAGCGATGGACTTTCCTTTGAAGCGGATTTCCAGCGTTTCCCGGTTGTAACGCTTGCCTTTACAGGTAGGGCATGGCACATGTACATCGGGCAGGAAGTCCATTTCTATGAGCTGCATACCGGCGCCTTCGCAGGTTTCACAGCGCCCGCCTTTGACATTGAAAGAAAAGCGCCCTGGTTTATACCCCCGGATCTTGGCCTCGGGCAATTGAGAGAACAAAGCGCGGATGTCTGAGAACACACCGGTATAGGTTGCCGGATTAGAGCGTGGGGTACGACCGATCGGTGACTGGTCTACTTCTATCACCTTGTCAACATTGCCCAGTCCCTTGACAGATTTGTAAGGATAAGGTTCGGTGTGAGAGCGATAAAAATGCTGGCTCAGCAGCGGAAAAAGGGTATTGTGGATCAGGGTAGACTTACCACTGCCCGATACGCCAGTGACGCACACCATCTTGCCTAAAGGCAGGGTAAGGTTCACTTTTTTCAGGTTATTGCCAGAAGCTTCTTTAAGCACGATATCTTTACCGTTACCCTTGCGTCGCTTCTGAGGCAAAGCAATCTGTCGGGAACCTTTCAGGTAGTCGGCGGTAATGCCTCCCTGCCGGATGAAGTCATCAGGGCTGGCGGCAGCGATTACCTGGCCCCCGTGACGGCCGGCGCCCGGACCAATGTCCAGGATGTAGTCTGAGGCCAGCATCATGTCTTTGTCGTGCTCCACTACGATCACCGTATTTCCCAGGTCCCGCAAATCCTGCAGGGCTTTGATAAGTTTTTCGTTATCCCGCTGGTGCAGGCCGATGCTGGGCTCATCCAGAATGTATAGCACGCCCACTAGCTGGGTACCGATCTGCGTGGCCAGGCGGATACGCTGGGCTTCTCCGCCGGAGAGTGTTTTCAATGGACGGTTGAGGCTGAGATAGGTCAAACCCACATCTACCAGAAATCCGATTCGTTTGCGGATTTCCTTGAGTACTTCCGAAGCGATGAGCTGTTGCCGTTGACTGAGTCTTTCTTCAACGTTCTCGAACCACTGGCTCAGTTCGTCAACATTCATCATCGCCAGTTCGGCGATATTTTTGTCAGCAATCTTAAAATGCAGCGACTCTTTTTTGAGGCGGGCGCCTTCGCACTCCGGGCAGGTACGTCGGCTGATAAATTGTGCTACCCACTTTTGGGTTTTGGAAGTACCGGTTTCCTGCTGCTTTTCCAAGTAAGCGAATATACCCTCAAATTTTACGTTGTAATTAGACCCAGGGTATTTTACCGACTTGACAGCTACTGTGTCGTTATCTCCGTGCAGGATGATGCGCATCACCGGTTCTGGGATATCCTTGATAGGGGTGCTGATCTTAACTTTGTGCTTCTTCAGTACCGCTTCCAGTTTTTTGAAGATCCAGATGTCCCGATACTCACCCAAGGGTGCAATGCCACCCCGGCTGATGCTTAGCTTATCATCCGGGATGATAGCTTCGGTAGAGAACTCGTCAATTGTACCCAGGCCGTTACAACTGGGGCACATACCGTAGGGTGAGTTAAAAGAGAAGGTGTTGGGCGCCGGCTCGTCGTAAGCCAGGCCGGTTTCGGGGTCCATCAGGTACTTAGAAAAATACTGTACCTGGTTTTCTGCATCCAGTACCATCATAATGCCCTTACCAAGGTTGAGTGCCGTTTTGACAGATTCGGTAATGCGGTAGCGGTCTTCTGACGTGACAATAACCCGGTCCACTACGATTTCAATATCGTGCGTTTTGTAGCGGTCTACCTGCATCTTGGGCACCAGATCCATAACCTCTCCATCCACGCGAACTTTGGCAAAGCCTGTTTTACGAATCTGCTGGAACAGCTCACGGTAATGCCCTTTGCGGCCTTTGACCACCGGTGCCAGGATTACCAGTTTCTGCTGATCAAAATTGTGCAGGATATGATCTATGACCTGATCTTCTGACTGCCGCTCCATCTTTTTACCAGTCAGATAAGAGTAGGCTTGTCCGGCTCGGGCAAAGAGCAGGCGCATAAAGTCATAAATTTCGGTAACGGTGCCTACGGTTGAGCGGGGATTTTTAGAAGTGGTCTTTTGCTCGATAGAAATGACCGGACTCAGGCCGTTGATTTTATCCACGTCGGGTCGCTCCAGGTTACCGATGAAAGAGCGGGCATAGGCCGAAAAGCTCTCCATGTAACGACGCTGCCCCTCCGCATAAATGGTATCAAAGGCCAGGGAAGACTTACCACTGCCGCTGATGCCGGTTATCACGATAAGCTTGTTGCGGGGCAGCCATACGTCAATATTTTTGAGATTGTGCTCGCGCGCACCATATATTTCAATGGCTTCCTGGTCGTAGGAAGTAGATGCGTTTTCGTTTGTCTTGGCTAGGATTTGCTCTTCCGCTTGCTGCATATTGAGGCACTGTCAGTGTTAGGCTATACTCTAACTGTTACAACTCAGAAAAGGTGCAAAGTTATTATTTTTTTGAAGATAAAGCTCACGTGCTGGCAGTAACAAAATTGCCATGAGGCACTTTAGCTTATGTTAAATTTTGTTAAACGAAATTTAACAAAAACATAACTCATTCAATCACAAACCATTAACTGGCACCGATAACTTAGAGAACTACGTGTAAAGCTTCTTGCATGGCTGAAAACCTCCGTACAGACCTTCCCTGGCTCGATATGTCTCTTAGTATGATAGGAGGGCTGGTTTTGTTTATCTTTTCTGTAACTCTGCTCTCCGAGGGGCTGCGGGCCATTGGTGGTGATAAGGTCAAAAGTATTTTGTCACGCTTCACCACCAACCGCTACTCGGGGGTTCTAACCGGCACAGCGGCCACAGTGATCATCAGCTCATCTTCTATTACCATCATCACCGTGATTGCGATGGTCAATGCCGGGCTACTGAGTTTTGTACAGTCGCTGGGCGTGGTGATGGGCTCCAATATCGGGACTACTTTTTCCAGTCAGCTTTTTGCCTTTGACGCAGAAAAATACGCCCCTCTTATTCTGATGGCTGGGCTACTGCTTAAAACTATGGGCGCGACTCCTCGCTGGCAAAATATTGGGCTGATTACTTTTGCCCTGGGACTGGTTTTTTTCAGTTTGGGATTTATAGGGAACACCATGAGCCCTCTCCGAGACTACGAACCCTTCCGGCAGATTATTAGAAACCTGGAAAACCCCTGGCTCGGCGTGCTGATAGGCGCCGGCCTCACTGCGCTCATCCAGTCTTCTTCTGCTATGATGGGCATCGTCATTACCATGGCCTCACAGGGCATGATGACACTACCGGCAGGG
>CAZZGE010000036.1:0-30974 GCA_964653665.1 uncultured Porifericola sp.
ATCTTCCTCACAGGAAATCATGCCTACCACTAAAAAAAGCAGACTGAGTAAATAGAAAAAATTTTTAAAGTTTTTCATTTATGAATTTTATATAGTTTGATTTATTGAACACATTTAAACTTTCGGTTTGTGTATTTTAAGTGCTAAGACATTAAAAGATAGATAGTTAAAGCTTTTCCAACGCGCCGATGTGGTGTCAAACCTGATCAACAGAGAAAGCTAGCTGTCCACACCCGGGCTGCCCCGCGTCAGTACGCTTCACAGCGTACCTTTCATCTTAGAAGTATTGGTCAAAATATTCGTTTCTGTCGCCAGGGCTACGGGGTTTATATTTGGCAACACATATTTCCATGGCCCCTTATCTCATTGCAAAAAAGTTTCTATCACTCATATGACGATACCGAGCGCAAAAATTTGGCAAAAGAACAATGCTTCAGTAGTAGTAAGTGTAAAGAAAAAAAATATCTGGTAAGCACTTATTATGATATATCCAATTATATATAAAATATAATCAATATAAAATATTAAAATTACAATAAAATAAATGCAAAAATTATATTTTGGGAATTTAGAGCATGTGTCTTTGGGTATTTTATTGCAGCATAGTCTATTCAGGGAAGGTTGAGTTTGTGGGTGTCCGGTTTAAGTATATTCCAGATATCTCCCCGCTCTTTTTCTGATAAGCTTCACCAGCGTCTTCCAAAATACTTTTTGAGACAAAGTGCTGATAGTGAACCTTGCCGGGCATTCGTTCCCGTCCTCGTAGTTGAACTGGTAATACTGGTCAACCAGTCCCGGTTTTTCCCGGAGTTGCTTAAAGGCCACGTTGTCCTTGCTTATCAATATGTTAAAGGCGGTCTGCCGATGTTCTGCTCGGTCGGATTTTTTTGCATCACTTAAGACAAAAAGAGCCGTTCGCACTACACGAACGGCTCTTTTTGAAATTTTTCAATCTTAATCCTGCCCTTTATCGGTGCTTTCAAAGATTTTATCAGCAGATTTGGCTACGAAGCCCTGGTACAGCTTGCCATCGGGTGTGGTGTAGCGCTGGGCAAATTCGTAGTAGCAGGCGGGTACTTTGTGCTTACCATCGGTGAATTCTACCTCCACACCATCGGCCAGGGTAGAAGACTGCTCCAGGTACACATCTTGAGAGCCCTTCACTTCACCGCCGCTGTCGTTGAGTGTGAAGCCACTCTGCTTGATAAAAGCATTGACCTCACGGATATCATCAAAGCTGCTCAGGGCATTAACAAACACGGTAAAGTGATTAGGGCGATAGCCGTGGGCGGCCATCCAGGCGGCGTACTCGCTCTTTTCGCGCAGCTTTTCGTAGGTCACGTAACTCACCTCCCAGGGCTTGCCCTGCGTAATGAAGTCCTGTTCCTTAGGCTTGTCCTGCGGCACCTGCTCTAGCAGTGCGTTGACCATCTGTTGTAGTTCATCGTCAAATTCCTCCAGCTTCAGTTCGCTGATGAAGATCTTAGGCATCTGCTCGTCCGGATGCTCAAAATGGCGGGCATAGAGTCGCTTGGCAGTAAATTCATAATCCTGTTTGTACTCATAGCCCCCATCCAGGAAAGGCTGAGCGATCACATCTACATTAACGTTGAGATGATTAAAAGTACGTAGCGCGATGTGGTCGTTCACCACCTTATCGCCCCGTTCCAGAAAGAGGTTATAGATCTTCAGTGCTTGCGAGTTCATGCTGGTGTAGTCTTTCCACATCTTGTCCAGCAAATCGGGTAATGTCATCTTGCTCATAAAAAATTAGTCTGTAGTTTATATAAAATTATGTGTGCTATAGAAGAAAATGAATTGTTGAGTAATGAAAAATAGTAGACTGAAAAATTACAAATTATCTACACAGTCAAAACGAACAGAGTGCTTTGAACCATTAATTCTGAGCCAAAAGAAAACATCCACATGCTAAACTATCATTGGTGTCAGGCTTTCTTCTTCCTCAATGAAAGTAATCCCTAATTGTTCCAGTTCTTCCAGTACTGGTCCGTAGATCTCAGCATGAACGGGAATCATCAGCCCTCGCTGATTGATGCATTCCTGTAAGATCAACTTGGCAGCGATGCCGAGCGGATAACCTACCGTCTTGGCCATCCCCGAGAGCCTGGCGATCTCTCCCTCGGTAACTAGCGATGAGGTGATTTTTCTTTCTTCCTCTTCCAACTGATAGGCCAGTTGGTGTTGCATGACAATCATGTCTTTATCCCCAGCGCTGGCCTGCCACTTGCTCTCCAGCAGGTGCTGCATCACCTGGGCAGGGGTCGCTTTTTTCAGGCCGATGGGCTTCTCCTCAAATAGCCCCAGCCACTTGATGCGTTGCATGATCTCGGAACTGATGTCTACGCCGATGTAGCGGCTGAAATTGGTGAACAGGTCGTCCTTGCTGTAGGGCAGGTAAGAGCGGGTAAACTGAGCGTAGGTCATATTCTCCACATTGCTTACCAGGTAGCTGTCGTCGGTAAGGCCCAGTTGTACAAAGGCGTGCCAAGACGGACAAAAGCCGGGACGACGCAGGGTACCCCGAAGAATCGTCTCTGCGCCGTAAAGACCGTAAAGCTCACGGTACTTGAGCGAGTCCCGGTTGGGGTACGACTCAAAATCTCCGTAGCCGGGAATATCCACCATCGTCAACCGCTTGAAAAGCTGGTGATGGGGGATGTTTTTGTAGATGCCTTTAAATATGTACTGCGCTGTGCCGCCGCTTCCTGCCAGTACAACGTTGCGAGGGTTCCAAGTAAATTTATAACGCCAGGGATTGTTATCCGAGCCGGGTGCCATCAGCCCGCCGGTGAAGGACTGGAAAGAGGTAACCTTACCGCCTTTTTTACGAATGGTATCAATGCTTTTCATGGCTGACATATGGTCTATGCCGGGGTCCAGGCCGCACTCGTAAAGAAAGATAAGGTTCTGCTCTTTGATCTGAGATTCCAGTTGCTGCACAGCATCATCCACGTAGGAGGCGGTCAGCAGGTGTTTTTGTAGCTTGATACAGGACTCAGCTACGTGAATATGGAAACGGGCAGGTAGCATGGAAATGATAAGGTCTGCCAGCTGCATCAACGATTCACGAGCCTCTACATTGAAAATATTCAGTTGGGCCGCCTCTACGTTTTCGTAGCGGCTCTCGTACTGCTCAATGATACTCGCATTGGCATCTACCACCTGTATCTGCCAGTTGTGTTGCTCACCCTCACGACTCAGGTAATCAATCAAGGCTGCCGTAGAGCGACCAGCACCCAAAATTAAAATCTTCTTCATTTTCAGTCTGTTATTAAAACGTCTAAAGGCTCAAAGCCTATGCAAAAGCCCCAAAAATCAATCCAGCCTCATGCTGAATCTCGTTGGCTAACTTATGATTATTTTCGCTTTGTCATAGTGTACGGAGGCATTCTTTTACAGATACTATTATCACTATCTTTCCTTTTCTTCCTCTGGTTTGGCGGCTGCATACCAGTCAATGCGGCGGGATATATAGCACGATACTGCCAATGAGCAGCGAGTAATCTTCCAGTTGCAGCAAAATGAAAATAAAACCATACATCAGTACCAGTAGCAGGCTGAGCAGCGCAGTGAGTTTTCTGCTCTTGAACACTGCCGATACGAAATACGGTGCGATAAGGTACAGGCAGCACTGAGTCGGCAATCGTTTGGGCACCTGCCCAACTGCTGCTGATAGGTTTGCCGCTCCCGGATCAGGTCTTCTATCATAGTAGTGAGAATAAGCAGCAACGACACGAAAATGGCTGTAGAAGTCACGCGCAGCATGATGGAGTTACGTATCCGGTTGCTGAAGCGTTTACAGAAGCTTTTGGTTTTTTCCAGCACAGTTTTTTAGATAACTTCGCATTTTCTCAACAAAAGGAAGCCTCTTTTATTGACATTTTCTGGCCGTGCCAGGAAGAATTAATTAACAACATGATCTCATTTCTGATATGAAAATAGCATTAATCCGAGAGGGTAAAATTCCCGCTGACAGCCGGGTGGTGCTGAGCCCCGAACAGGCGGCTGAAGTGCAGAAAAAGTTTTCTCATGTGCAAGTCGTTTGCCAAAGCAGTGAAATTCGTTGTTTTAGTGATGATCAGTACCGTGCACAGGGTATTGAAGTAACTAAAGACATCAGCGACTGTGACATTCTACTAGGCGTAAAAGAAGTGCCTATACCCGAGCTGATTTCTGAAAAAACCTACTTTTTCTTCTCCCACACCATCAAAAAGCAGCCCTACAACCGCGAACTACTCCGAAATATCCTGGAGAAAAATATCCGGCTGGTAGACTACGAGCGCCTGACCAAATCCACTGGGGAGCGGGTGGTGGCTTTTGGCCGCTTCGCCGGTATCGTGGGCGCGTACAATGGCCTGTATGCTTTTGGCAAAAAATACCAGCTATACGACATCTGCCGCGCAAAAGACTGCTATGATATGGCGGACCTGAAAAAAGAATACGGTAAAATCCAGCTACCTACTATTAAAATAGCTATAACCGGAGCCGGTCGTGTAACGCAGGGCGCGTTGGAAGTGTTGGACGGCGTAGGCATCCGTAAGGTCTCAACTCGGGAATACCTGGAGCAGGATTTCCCCGAACCGGTCTATGCCCAGCTGGAAGTAACCGACTACAATCGTAAAAAAGATGGCAGTGTCTTCAGCCAGCAAGAGTTTTTTGATCATCCCGAAGATTTTGATCCGGGCTTTGCGCCTTATATGCAGACCACTGACCTGTTCATTGCCGGAGCGTTTTGGGACCACCGGGCGCCGGTACTTTTTTACCGGGAGGACATGGTACAGGAAGGTTTTAAGATTAAGGTGATTGCCGACATTACCTGTGATATTGAGGGCTCTATACCTTCTACCAAACAGCCTTCCACCATTGATGATCCGGTGTACGACTACGACCCCCGGAACGATCAGGTGGTAGAACCCTACGAATCAGAAAGAAACATCAGCGTGATGGCGATTGATAACCTACCCTCCGAACTACCCCGCGATGCTTCCCACTCCTTTGGTGAAAGCCTGATTAAATATGTTTTCCCGCAACTATTTGGCGAGGAAGACGGTACCATTGCCCGGGCTACGATCACTGAAGATGGTCAGCTTACAGAGCCTTACCGCTACCTGCAGGGCTACGTGGAAGGGCGGGAGTGATCACGAAAATCCAGATACGAGCTGCTTTGTAAGGGCTCAAAGCAGGAAATGATAAAACATAAAAGAAGGGCTGCCAGCATTACGCCGACAGCCCCTCTCTGTGGTAGTATGATCTTCAGTTAGCCATTCATAGACACTAGGAACTCGTCATTGTCCTGCGTACCTTTCATACGTTGTAGCAGGAACTCTATGGCCTCTTGGGAAGTCATGTCGGACATCAGCTTGCGCAGTATCCACACCCGCGAAAGCTCTTCCTTCTCCATGAGCAGATCCTCACGGCGTGTACCGGAAGCGGGAACGTCAATAGCAGGGTAGATACGCTTGTTGGCCAGTTTACGATCAAGCTGCAGTTCCATGTTACCCGTACCCTTGAATTCTTCAAAGATTACCTCATCCATTTTGGATCCAGTTTCTATCAGCGCGGTAGCGATAATAGTAAGCGAGCCGCCATTTTCTACATTACGGGCCGCACCAAAGAAGCGCTTGGGCTTGTGCAGGGCGTTGGCATCCACACCGCCGGAAAGAATTTTACCGGATGAAGGTACGGTAGTATTGTATGCCCGAGCCAGTCGGGTGATAGAGTCCAGCAGGATCACTACATCGTGTCCGGATTCTACCATGCGCTTGGCTTTTTCCAGTACAATGCTGGAGACCTTTACATGCCGCTCAGCTTGCTCATCAAAGGTGGAGGCAATTACTTCGGCCTTTACGCTGCGTGCCATGTCGGTCACCTCCTCCGGGCGCTCGTCAATGAGCAGGATCATCAGGTAGACCTCAGGATGATTCTCGGCAATGGCATTGGCAACTTCTTTGAGCAGCACCGTTTTTCCAGTCTTAGGCTGAGAAACGATCATACCGCGTTGCCCCTTACCGATGGGCGAAAAGAGGTCCAGTACACGGGTAGAATATCGGCCAGACTTGGTCTGCAAGTTTAGTCTTTCGTTAGGAAAGAGCGGTGTAAGGTACTCAAAAGGTACCCGGTCGCGCACTTCATCGGTAGTTTTTCCGTTGACCGATTCTACTCGAAGCAGCGCAAAATATTTTTCTCCTTCTTTGGGCGGACGAATCTGCCCTTTCACATTATCTCCTGTCTTCAGCCCAAAAAGCTTGATCTGGGAAGGGGAAACGTAGATATCGTCAGGGCTCGCCAAGTAATTATAATCCGAAGAACGGAGAAAACCATAACCATCCTGCATAATTTCCAGTACACCGTCGTTTTCTATCAGGCCGTCAAATTCCTTGATGGGCACCTGCTGATTACGGTTATCTTTAGAACGCTTACTATTATTGTCTTGCTGTTTATTGTCTTGCTGTTTATTGTCTGATTGTTTATTGTCTTGCTGTGGCTGGTTATCTTTCTTGTCGCGACCTTTATGCAGACGAGTACTGTCATTTTCCTTCTCGCTGCTTCCACCAGGGCGCGAAGACTTCTTGCCACTATCCTCTACCTCTATATCAAAAGAGTCTAACAGATCTGACGTATCGTCTCCTTCCTGATCTCCTTTACCCTCATCTGTCACGTTAACACGATTCATACGGCGACGACGGGTACGATTGTTATCGTCTTGTTTCTCTTCGCTTTTAGAGGATTGTTCCTGCTTTTGCTGAGGTTTCTCCTGGCCTTTATCTTTACTTTTGCTGGCCTTGGGAACGGGCTTAGGCTTAGGTTTGGGCTTAGGTTTAGGCTTCTGATCTTTTTCCTGAGAGGGCTCTTGACTTTCTTTTTCGGAGGGCTTTTTGGTAGGAAGTTTATCGTCAGGAAGGACTGCCTGTTGATCCAAGATTTTGTAAATCAGATCGCGCTTGTTGAGTTTTTTGTAGTTTTTTAAATCGAGATCTTCAGCAATATCTCTCAACTCAGAGAGAAGCCTAACTTCTAGTTCATCAATATTGTACATAGGAAAAATTAAGTGGTACTAAAATCAATCATTCCAGCGAAGGATATTATTAATTTCTGGTAAGATTAAGAATTTATCAAAAAGACAATGCAGTGCAGTGAAGTGTGATATGGGGAGAAGATACCCCGAGTCTGAATTGGTGATGCAATAATATTTTAAGCACTGCTAATTGTCAAGAAAAATAAGATAATTTTGCGACATTGATACACAGACGTTCATGTGAGTTCATGCCCATACAAATAAATACTTTACTATTAATTCAACAAACTATTTTTTCTAATGTTACAAACCTCATTTATAAGAGATAATCAGGAAAAAGTTATAGCAGGTTTACAGAAGCGCTACTTTCCTGAAGCTGAAAAAACAGTTCGAGAAATTATTGAAAAAGACCAGCAGAGGCGCTACACCCAGACCGAACTGGATCAGGTACTGGCGACTTCAAAAGCCACTTCCAAAAAGATCGGCCAGCTTATGAAAGAAGGGAAGCGAGATGCAGCCGCGGCAGCCAAACAGGAAACATCTGCTCTTAAGGAGAAAAGTAAGTCACTGTCTGAAGATCTGAAAAAGTATGAGAGTGCTTTGGCACAACTGCTGTACAATGTCCCGAATCTTCCTGCTGACCAAGTTCCGGAAGGTAAGACTGCGGATGATAATGTGGTGGCTTTTCAGCAGGGAGGCATGCCTCAGTTGGAAGGCAATGCCAAACCTCACTGGGAGCTGATAGAGCAGTATGATATCATTGATTTTGAGCTAGGCAATAAGATTACAGGTGCAGGCTTTCCTGTCTACAAAGGTAAGGGGGCCAAACTACAGCGGGCCCTGATTAACTTTTTTCTGGATAAAGCGGCCGAAGCCGGTTATCACGAAGTACAACCACCGGTAGTAATCAATGAAGAATCCGGGTATGGTACAGGTCAGCTCCCCGATAAAGAGGGGCAAATGTACCAGCTGGTAGAAGAAAAGCTCTACCTGATACCCACAGCGGAGGTTCCGATCACAAATCTTTATCGTAATCAGATATTACGAGAAAACGACCTTCCTGTCAAAAATGTGGGTTACACTCCCTGCTTCCGGCGAGAGGCCGGTTCTTGGGGAGCACATGTGCGGGGCCTGAACCGGCTCCACCAGTTTGATAAAGTTGAGATCGTGAGCATTCAGAAACCTGAGGACTCTTACCAAGCGCTGGAGGATATGGCTGCCCACATTCGTTCTTTACTGGAAAAGCTGGAATTACCTTACCGGGTGCTACACCTTTGTGCCGGAGACATAAGCTTTACCTCTGCTCTTACTTACGATATGGAAGTGTATGCTGCCGCACAGAAAAAGTGGCTGGAAGTCAGCTCGGTGAGTAACTTTGAAACCTATCAGGCCAATCGCCTGAAGCTCAGATACAAAGACGAAAATAAGCAGACACAGCTTTTGCACACACTAAATGGTAGCGCCCTGGCATTGCCACGGATCGTAGCAGCCTTACTAGAAAATAACCAGCGCAGTGAAGGGATCATCATCCCGGAGGCTCTTCAGCCATATACTGGCTTTGACATCATTGACTAAACGCAAAAAGAAACATACGTAAGCGGGCTTATCGGGAAACTACCGAAGTCCTCTCCCCCTGCTTACTAAGCTCCTTTCTTCAGCCAGGGGTAAGTGTAGTGAAGCTCCAGCATTTGATCACAAAGGGCTTGTACTTGAGCTATTGATTGCTGAACCAGCTGCTCTGAGTTTTCCGCACTTATGACCAAGCGTTTGCCATGACTTATTTCGTCAGCTAATATGGGCAGATGCAGTAGTAGATTAGTACTTAGGGTTAATGAAGTGTATCAGTGCCTGATCCTTGACTAACAGGCTTGCTGTGTACTTCTCTTTAAGTTGCCGAATATTTTTGTAATACAATACTGCCAGATCAGCTTCTATCTTGCTATCTCCCATAGAGAGTTCGTGCATTTTTTCTCGCAGGGGCTTATCGTTTACGTTATTCTTCATTAGGCAGCCGTTTTTTCTTGTGCCTGCTTTTTCTGAAAGCCCGTCCTTTTCATTTTACCCCAGCTCTTCTTACCAAACAAAAGATCCAGGTATCCCTTCAGCACAAAAAGCAGAATAATCGGATGGTAGAGTATGGGCTCTAACAGAGCTGTGAGCATAAGCTTGATCGTATCGGAACGACGGCTATACCTATGGTATGAGAATTCTTCTGCAATCAGGGCCATTACCGAGATAAATACTGCAAAGGCATAAACACCCGCCAGGAGCGTCAGGAAGTAGGTTAGGTTAATGCTACCCCAGATCAGAAGACTGGTAAAGTACATGATACCAATAATTTCAATGTAGGGTGCCAGGTACTCAAAAAACAACCAATACGGATAGCTTAGCAGGCCCATCAGTCCGTAGCGGGGATTCAGGAATACGTTTTTGTGCTTGTAGAGTGTTTCTGCAGTACCTCTTGCCCAGCGGTTCCTTTGTCGGCTCAGCACGCCCAAACCAGAAGGTGCCTCTGTCCAGCACAAAGGGTCTGGTACGTAGTAAACCCGGTATTTTTGCCTGATCTTGTGCATATACTTACGCATACGCACTACCAGCTCCATATCTTCGCCTACGGTACCGGTATCGTAGCCTCCCGCTTTCACTACGATCTCTTTGTCAAACAAACCAAAAGCACCTGAGATAATCAGCAGCCCGTTCATCCGGCTCCAGGCAATACGGCTCAGGAGGAAAACTCTTAAGTACTCCACTGTCTGAAAGCGGGCCAACAGATTTGTGGGCAGTTTCACTTTCAGCAAGCTGCCGTCTTCAATCTTACAGGAGTTGGCAATCCTGACGATGGCTCCGGTAGCAATTACGCGCTTGTCTGTATTTTTAAGGAAGGGTCTTACCATCTTCTGAAGTGCATCCGGAGCAATGATAGAGTCAGCATCCATGCTGGCTACCAAACGGCTCTGTGAAAAGTTAATTCCGGCATTGAGAGCATCAGCTTTTCCACCGTTGAGCTTGTCTACCACGATAAGTTTTTTGTAGGCCTTGTTCCTGGACTTATATACACCCAGTATTTTTCGGGTTAGCAGGCTCCCCGATGCCTTCTGATCTATCTGTTCCAGCTGAAAGTAATCTATTAAGCTCCTCAGTGAAATATCTGTACTTCCATCATTGACCACAATCACATCGTAGTTATTGTACCGTAACGAAAGAAGAGAACGAACACTGTCAATAATGCTCTTCTCTTCATTATACATGGGTACAATGAGAGATATTGAAGGAACCAGCGGAGATGATAAGAGAGCACTGTCATTGTCCAGACTGCTGTACCTGACATACTTACGGGTGTACCAGGTAGAAATGATCGCCAGCACTACAGCGATGGCTGCAATAATCATCGCGTAGAATAGGATCAGATGTTCTGACAGATACGCTATACTTTCTGTAAATACTTCCTTCATCGTGCTATCGGTTTGTCGTTTCTGAGTAGTTAGGCTGGGACTGCTGTTCTGTCCGACATGTAATAGTGCTGACGGCCTGAAGTGCAGCTTCTCTAAGGGTAGGCGAATCAGACTGCAGCAATGGACGAAGTAAGCGAGCATGGTAATCATGACCCATACTTCCGATACAGTCTACAGCAGCGACCTTCAATTGCTCATTTTCTGTATCTAGCAGGTTGAAGATTTGACTGCAGGCTTGGTGCAACGCCATACTACGCAGCGCACTCAGAGCCTCCATCTTCACCTGATCATCCTTATGATGCAGCATGTGGATTACCTCCCGTGCAGATTCTCGCTGCTTGAGTGCGCTGATCAGCCGCAGGATAAGCCTAAGACCGTAGGGATTCTCTCGGCTGAGCCATTGTGCCAGTACCAGACGTCGGTCGTCTTGCATGTTGTGTAGCACGTGATACAGCTGTACCTCTAACCATTCGCTAGCAGGCTCCTGCATCTCGTCCAAAAAAGAAAACATGGAAGCAGCATATGCTTTAATCGCTGCTACTCTTGCTTCGTCAGCCAGATACCGGTTTGGAGTGCCTTGCCAACTGGCTGTTGTATCATGAAGTTCGGTGCTTTCAGGTGCTAGTTCAGACAGCTCCCTGATACCCTGAACTTTACTGACAGTATCGTTTTTTTGTAATTTAGCTAGTGCATGTTTCTCCAGACCCAACCCCTGATACAGCTGGACGAACTGAGTAGCCACCGTACCTTTGAAGCTTCTCTTTAATTCAATGAGCAAGTCTGTCATGATCTGCTTCTTTAGATGAGAGTTTAGCTCCTCCTGCTTGAACCGATTGATGATGAGCTCTACCGAAGGCACATCATCGCGATTATGTTCTCTTACCAGCGCATCGTAGATGAAATACTGATATTTGAACTTAATATCTACCTTCTTCTCCTCCAGGCTGTTCATCTGCCAACGGCGTATATACAGGAATACCATAGCCAGCAAGCTGAGTATCAGCATACCTGCAGCGGCTACTATAAAGTACCCGACCTCAACAGGCAGACCAGCTATACCGTACCGGGATAAGAGGGACGCAGGAAATATGGTTTGCGATTGTAAAAACATGTCCTAAAATCTTTTTGCGAGATGTAGTGAAAAAGAAATGCGGTTTGTAGTACGCACTTCGGGATAGACCTCCTGCTGGATTTCCAGCGCAGAACGCATGAGCCACGTTCGGTCGCCCAATGGATGCTGATAGTCCAGTCCGACCCAGCTGGCATCCAGGCGCTGAATTTCTATAAGGCTGTTAATACGCTGAGGGGTAGCCCCATTGCCCAGGTACACGCTGATGAAGTGATCTTCGTGTTCAATAAACCTCCTGAAGGTGAATAAACCGCTTAGGTTGCTATTTCCCTGGAGTGTGGTAAGCAGGCCACGGGCAGACACCCAAAAAGCAGGAAAGTAACGGCCCAACTGCACCGTGTAAATATGTACTGGGGCATTCTCAAAGTACAGCCCTCGCATGCCTACTGATGCTTCCCACTTTTGATGAAACTCACGGTACATCTCTGCTCCCCAGCGAAAGGCCGGAAAAAATCCGGCGCCGGAAACACCAGCATTCAGATAAGCATACGTTTTATCATTGATAGTAGGATAGGTATCTACTTCTGCCTGGACCCCCTGTTGGTTAAACATTTGAGCATATTTTAACCGACCAATCAGCAGGATGGAAGGCATTTTCCTGGCGTATGAAGCCGTAACCTGGTTCCAGGGACTGAATGAATTACTGAACCGTGCGTGCATGTACTCGATACCTGCAGTATTTTTAAGTCGCTCCACTTCCAGACGTTTGAGAAGGGCTTTCGCCTCTTCATCGGCCGGTGTCAGCTGCAGCAGTTCTTCAAGACCGGTAATTGCTGTGTCGTATTCTTGTTCTGCAGCCAAAGCACGAGACCGAAGATACATGAGAGTCGTATTTCCGGGGTACAGGTTCAACCCTTTCTCTGCTGCTACGATAGCTTTCTTATTTTCTCCCGCCCAGTAGTTTATCCTTGATATGGCTTCCATTAGCTCGGCAGTAGCACCCTGCATACGCATCAGAATGTTAAGCTGGCGCAACGCTGGCATATATTCGCCATCCCAGGCAGTGATCAGCGCCTGCAGGAACAAAGCATCGTAGTGATCAGGATTCTCCTTGAGCAGAGACTCTAGCATGAGTCCAGCTTCCTGATACCTTCCCTGGTGAGCATTTTGTCGGGCTCGCTGGTACGGACTGTCCATCTGAGCAAAAGCCTCAGCAGAGAATAATAACAAAACCAGAATCAAATTTAGGTAACGGTTCATCATGATGCTTGTGCTACATTGGTAAGACTGTTTACTGAAGCTATGAAGCTATCCAGGTCAAAGGGTTTGGCCACAAACCTATCAGCACCTATATCAAGTGCTTCCTGGCTAAACGCATCCGTGTCAATGGCCGAAATAGCAATGACATAGGCAGGAAGCCTAAGATCTTCACGGAGATAGTTGATCAGCTCTGCACCCGAGTAACGGGGCATGAGCATGTCCGTAATTACTACATCCGGCAGATGCTGCTCGGCTAACTGCAGAGCATCCTTTCCATCGAGTGCTGTCAATACCTGGTGATCGCCGGAGAACTGCAACCGGTGCTCCATGATTTTCAGTAGTACTTCATCATCTTCTGCTAATAGTATCTTCATTGTATGATTTCTTTTTGACTTATTATATACTCTGCCCTGCTTCAGGGATAGCCCATTATTCCTGGCTTTGCTTATTATTTCCGTCCTTCGCAGGCTTACTTCACTTTGCTTTCAATACTGTTTTTGCTCGTACATCTCATGAGGATAAAATGATACTGCTGAAGCTCATGATAATAAATATACGAATTCAATATATATCTTTTTTGTGTAATATATAACAAAAATAATATAAAATATTACAATAGTAAAATTTTATGGAGAAAAACTAATCCCGTTGGAGGCTATTCCAGGGTTATTTAGACGTGAAGCTTTGTTAAACAGGGATATAGCTTGTACTTTTATTGATGTAAGAGTTCTTCAATTTTTGTAGTAAACCCGGAGATATGCGTGTGATCGGTGAAATACCTCATGAAGCCTGTAAAATCACAGTTTTTGCCTGGAATAATAAGTACCTGATCAAACTGGAGCGAGGCCCTATTGAACAAACTTTTAAGGTCCCGGAAATGGATGTCACCGGGGATGATGATATCAAGGAAATGATGGACGGCCCATTTATGAAAAAGGCCATCGCTCGTTTTGATGAGATGGAATCCTCCCTGATGGAGGCTATGGAAAAGCTATACTAAAAAGTTAAGGTTAGCGCTTGCGGTACTCAACGAAAGCATACGGATGGGGGTTCTTTTCGTCCGCCTCATGCTTGTCGCGGCTCACCTCTTTCCAATAATGGGTGTCTATTTCAGGAAAAAAAGTATCTCCTTCAAAAGTAGATTTTATTTCGGTGATGAACATTCGGTCGGCCTTGTTCATCGTTTGAGCGTAAATTTCTGCTCCTCCCAGAATGAATACTTCCTCCAATCCCTGCTGCTCAGCGATGCGGAAGGCATCGTCAACATTATTGGTAACATAAGAACCTTTAACCTGGTAGTCGGACTGGCGGGTGATGATGATATGCGTCCGGTTGGGTAGCGGCCCATTCATTGCATCAAAAGTCTTACGGCCCATGATGACCCAGTGCCCCTGGGTTTTGTTCTTAAAAAATTTGAGATCAGCAGGCATATGCCATACCAGATCGTTGTCTTTACCAATTACGTTGTTGTCTGACTTGGCGGCAATAATAGATTTGATCATAAGGTGTTACCTCGTAAAAATTCTTCAACTGACATACGCTTACGCCCTTCTACCTGCAGCTCATCGATAGCAAGCAGGCAGTCTTGGGTCTGCATATGGATAAACTTGGCATTATCAGTAAAATACTGACCGGCCGCTAAATTAGGATTTTTTTCACCGGTATTACTAACCGAATATATTTTACATACTTTCTCTCCGTTCCATGTGTCCAGCATCGTCCAGGCAGCAGGATACGGAGAAAGCCCCCGCACAAAATTTCTCACTGTTTCGGCAGGCTGGTTCCAGTCAATTTTGCAGGTTTCCCGATGTATTTTGGGCGCAGATTTCAGATGCTCCTGCTCTTGCTGAGGGTGCAGTTCGTAGTTATCGCTGGCAATATGCTCTACTGTTTTCAGGACCAGTTGACTGCCTTTGTGCATCAGTCTCTGATAAAGCGAGCCAGCAGTATCGTCTGGGTGAATAGGTTCTTTTTCCTGAAAGAGTATACTACCCGTATCTATCGCATGCCGAATCATAAATGTAGTAACCCCCGTTTCTGTTTCACCATGGATGATTGCCCAGTTGATAGGTGCTGCTCCCCGGTACTGCGGCAGGTACGAGGCATGCAGGTTGAAGGTACCAATCTCTGGCATATCCCACACCACCTCAGGAAGCATCCGAAACGCGACCACGACCTGTAGCTGCGCACGAAAGCTTTGTAGCTCTTTATGAAATTCCGGGTATTTCAGGTTGGTAGGCTGCAATACAGGGATGTCTTTTTCCAATGCATAAGTTTTAACAGGAGAGGGAATAACTTTACGCCCCCGCCCCTTTGGCTTATCCGGCGCCGTGATGACAGCCACCACGTTAAACCCGTTATCAACCAGTAGCTGCAGGGAGGGTACCGCGAACTCGGGAGTCCCCATAAAAACAATCCTGGGATTTTTTTTCATCATACAAATAAAAGTAGAACTGTAAAAAATGTTTCGGATTTCTTATTCAAAGTCCTCGTACAGCAGGTACTTCTTCCGCATTGTCTTGTAGTCGTTCAGGCCGTCGGTCCAACTGCGACGAATCACAGTTTCGTCTACTCCTGAGATCAACTGCTCTCTAAGCTCGGTGTTGCCCGCCAGCAGGTCAAAGAAGTCTTCGCGGAAAAACTCTTCATTGCTAATGCCCAGGTCAGTGGCTTTTTTATGGAAACTCATAAGGTGCTTTAATGAGAAACGTGACAGGCGTTCCTCATCGCGGAGGTCCAGGCCGTAGCAAACTTCACCCTCGTGTTTAGGATTCATGGCGACTCCCGGTATGTCTTTGGGTACGAAACTGATCGTGTCTACGGCCTGCACTTCTACCCCGACCGGCTCGGTAAAGCTGGGGTCCGGATAGCCAATCACCTGGAAGGGAAAAGGTGTTCCTCTACCCAGGCTAATTGTCGTGCCCTCAAACAGGCAGAGCGAAGGATACAGGTTGATGGACTGATCAGTAGGTAGGTTTGGGGAAGGCCGTACCGGCAGGCTGTAAAAATCGCTATGCTCATAATTCACTGCTCTGACCACCTGCAAGTCGCAGGTCAGACCACCTTCCAGCCAGTCCTCGCCATTAATCATCTTTGCCAGTTCACCAACTGTCAGACCGTGGATCACCGGAATCGGGTGCATACCTACAAATGACTGTTGCTCCCTATTCAGCACCGGACCATCTACGTAGTAGCCGTTGGGATTGGGCCGGTCCAGTACTATCATCTGTTTACCCTGCTCGGCACAGGCCTCCATCATGTAATGCATGGTGCTGATATAGGTATAAAAACGAGCGCCAACATCCTGAATATCAAAAACTACCAGATCCACATCTTCCAGTTGCCCAGGCAAAGGTTTTTTATTTTTTCCGTAGAGCGAAATGATGGGTAGCCCGGTTTTGACATCGGTTGAATTTTTGACGTATTCCCCCGCTGCTGCCTCGCCGCGGAACCCGTGTTCAGGCGCAAAAATGGTTTTCAGGTCTACATCCATGGCCAATAACGAATCTACCAGATGCGTGCCTTCAATCAGGGAAGTATGATTGACCACTGCGGCCACCCGCTTACCCTTCAGCAGTGGCAAATATTCTTCGGTTTGCCAGGCGGCAGGTTTAGCTTTATTTTCTTCTTCTATCATCTGGGACTGGCAGGAGAAGGCCAGCAGAAGAATTAAGAACGATATTAGTGTGATCAGACGCATATTTTGCTTTATTTGCACCAAAAAAAAACGGCGGCTGTAAATGTATGAATACTTTTTAATAAGTGGTAACCTTCTGACCCATGGCCGGTTTCTGTGTTGGCGATAATTACAATCCTGATTCTTGAATCTCCCCTATTTCATATCAAAAAAAATAAGTAAAGCTGAGAACAAATCATTCTCAGCTACTATCAACAAAATAGCCGTAGCCAGTATCGCCCTGGGGCTAGCTACGATGCTGGTATCATTTCTCATCCTGGGCGGTTTTCGTAAAGTTATTACTAACAAAATTTTTACTTTCAGTGGGCATATTCAGGTTACGAAATACTCACTGGACAATTCCCTTCAGGAAGAGCCTATCTCTATCAAAAATCCACTTATCCAGAATCCTGAACGATACGACTTTGTAGAACACGTACAGGTATTCGGTCATACGGCGGGTTTGCTACAGACTGAAAACGAAGTTTATGGAGCGTTTATTAAAGGGGTGGGAGAAAACTTTGATAGTACACGTTTTAAGAGTAACCTGGAGGAAGGCAACTTTATCCGTTTTGCCGACAGTGTAGGTACTGTCTCCGGAGATTACTCTACCGATATACTGATTAGCCGCAATATTGCCAATACACTACAACTGGGAGTAGGTGATGACGTGCGTATCTTGTTCGTAGATCCTTATCGGGTACGTAAGCTTACCATTCAAGGTATCTATAATACGGGTATTGAAGAGTTTGATGAGCAGGTAATCATCGGTGACCTGGGCCTGGTGCGGCGAATCAACCAATGGCCAGATACCCTGGTGGGTGGAATAGAAGTCTATCTCAAAGACTATCAAATGATGCCTATGGCCGAGAACCGCCTGCAAAATGAGCTGGACTACGACCTCTTCGTAGAGAAGATCAGTGACAAATATGTGCAAATGTTTGAGTGGCTGGACCTGATCAATAACAATGTGGTTATTTTCCTGGGGCTCATCCTCTTTGTCGCCTGTTTTAATATCGTCAGTATTCTGCTCATTATGATCATGGAGCGCACACAAATGATCGGTATTCTGAAAGCAATAGGTGCACGCAACCGGCAGATAAGAAAAATATTCACCTACAACGGTATACTGCTGATTGTACGGGGCATGGCCTACGGTAATCTGATCGGTTTGGGCTTCGGCTTACTACAGTACTTTTTCAAAATTATCCCACTTGACCCGGAAAACTACTACATGAGCTACGTACCCATCCACTGGGACTTTGTAGCGATTCTGGCACTGAACCTGCTGACTTTCATTGTCGTAGCCCTGGTGCTCAACATTCCCACCGCCATTATACTGCGTATCAATCCCATCAAAGCGATCCGCTTTGATTAGCGATGATATTTACGAAAAAAGCTGAGAATCTTCATACGAATGACCCCGGTAAAGGCCTCCCAGAAAATACGGGGCGACATTTTGGACTGTCCTCTGACACGATTGGTAAAAATGATGGGGACTTCTTTGATCTTAAAATCGTACATCCAGGCAGTAAATTTCATTTCAATCTGGAAGGCATATCCAATAAAGCGAATTCTGTCCAGATCTATGGTCTGTAGTACGTTACGATGATAGCATTTAAACCCTGCCGTAGCGTCACGGATAGGCATACTGGTGACCATCTGGATGTAGATGCTGGCAAAGTAGGAGACCAGTACCCGATTCATAGGCCAGTTAACCACATTTACGCCACTTACGTAGCGGGAGCCAATGGCCAGATCGTAGCCCTCATGTGCACAGGTGTGGTACAAACGCACCAGGTCGTCAGGATTATGCGAAAAGTCAGCATCCATCTCAAAGATATAGAGGTAGCTCATGGCCAGCCCTCGCTTAAAACCAGCGATATAAGCGGGTCCCAGACCGCTTTTCCTTTCCCGTTCCAGCAGGTGAATACGACCCGGATACTTTTCCTGTTTTTCTTTTACCACCTGAGCCGTACCATCTGGAGAATTATCATCCACAATGAGCACATCAAAGCGCACTTGCTGATTCATAATGCTCTCCAGCAACGCACTGATGTTTTCAATTTCATTGTAAGTGGGAATGACAACCAAGCAGGTGCTCAAAGCTCAGATTCTGGGAAAGTGATAAAAGCTTAAAAATAGAGAACATTCAGCTATGGTAAAAATCAATTTTATTCATTTGCCCGTAGTACGCTTTGGTCGGATGAGAACATATGCTTTATTTCGCACTTCGTTACTGATGCTTGCTCATGAATAAATGTATTTTCCTGGACCGCGACGGTGTACTCAACCGCGACCGCGTAGATTATGCCTATGATCTGTCACACTTTAAGATGCTCCCCGGTGTATCGGAAGCTCTGGCGCTTCTTAAGAAAGCAGGATATTTATTAGTAGTAGTCACCAACCAATCAGGCATTGCCAAGGGCATCTACACCCGTGAAAACATGGCTACCTGTCATCGATACATGCATGAGCATACTGCGTATATGATAGATGCTGTGTATTACGCACCTCATCACCCAGTGAAGACAGCATCACTGACACGCAAGCCCGACAGCCTGATGTTTGAAAAGGCTATCGCTCGATTTAATATTGACCCGGCACAGTCGTGGATGGTAGGAGACAAAGAACGAGATATTACGCCGGCCTATCAGCTGGGTATTCCCGCTATGCTTATTAGTCCACAGCACGTAGAAACAAAGGCTCGCTTTATCGTAGAGGATTTGGCAGCGGCTACTGACAGGATACTAGGGCTTAGCGAAGAATCGTTTTGAGATGTTCTACCCCCTCCTCACTGACCTTATATTTACCCTGCTTCATCTTAAATACCTTTTTGTAGTCCTGGTTGAGTTTGTTGAAGTGGGAAGTGTTGGTCAGGTCTATACCATGTTCGCGCAGGAGTTTATTCACTTCCTGGGTAGAGAATATACTCTCATCGTTTTGGGACTGCACGAAGTAGCTGGCTAGCAGCACGATATCCGTCTTACTGATACTCTTAGGTGCCTTATAGTACAGTTCCCCAAATGAAGCCGCCGCCAGTTTGCCGTTCTGATCACGGGGCATAGGATCAGGGGCACTTTCAAAAATGCTAAATTGCTTACCGGCCGTACTGCCGTCTTCATGCTCAGCCTGGGCAGCAGTGGGTGCTTCCTTCAGTATTTTCGTGAAACTCTTGATCGTATCAGCATAAGAATTAATAAAATCTTCAGAGCCTTCTATCTCAAACTCGCCACCGTTAACGGCGATCCTAATTCTCGCTTTGCTTTCCATTGACTTTAGAGCTTAATTATCTTTACTTGCGTGTGCTGTAATACAGCAATATATACTTTTTTATTCAAGACTGTCCACTACTTTTGCGCTTCCTCGCAATAGATACAACCTTTTCCAGACACATTATTAAGTAAACTTATCCAAAGGAATATGTCCCTACAGATTAATTTAAATACAATCGGGCAGATTGCCATTGAAGCCGGGCAAGAGATTCTGCACATTTACCATCATGCTGACTTCTCAGAGATTGTGGATTTCAAAGCAGATGATTCTCCTCTCACTAGTGCTGATAAGGCCGCACATCGGCTGATCATGGATCAGCTTACTGATAAATATCCGAATATTCCGATAATTTCTGAAGAAGGCAAAGATATCGACTACCAGACCCGTAAAGACTGGGAGTACTTCTGGTTGGTAGATCCGCTGGACGGCACCAAAGAGTTTATCAAAAAAAATGGGCAGTTTACCGTGAACATTGCCCTGATACACGGACACGAACCGGTAGTCGGAGTCATTTACACACCTGTAACGAAAGAACTGTACCTGGCAACCAAGGAAGGCTATGCCGAAGATATGAAAGCCGGTGCCTACAAGCAGATACCACCTGCCGACCCGCAGCCATTGCAGGTTAACAGCAGAAAGGAAAACCTAGTGGCTGTGCGCAGCAGCAGCCATGCCTTTGACGAAGAGGAAGACCTGTTGGCGAAATATGGCGTAACCGAAAGTATCTCCCGTGGTAGTTCTCTTAAGTTTTGTATGGTAGCCGAAGGTAAAGCCGACATCTACTACCGTCATGGCCCTACCATGGAATGGGATACGGCAGCCGGCCAGGTAGTCATAGAATGTGCAGGTGGCCAGGTACTTAAGGGTACCGGTCCAGAGCCTTTCAACTACAACAAAGAGATCCTGCGTAACAGCAGTTTCCTGGTGCTTTCAGCTATAAATCCGATGTGATTTACATGTAGGTTTTTGAAAGTTTTAGCGTTTAGCTATCTTTACAAATATTAGTATAAATAATATTTAAATAGTGCAATTAATGAAAAATAATTTTGCGCTCATTATGGCAGGTGGCATCGGCACGCGCCTGTGGCCGGTTAGCCGTAAGAAATTCCCCAAGCAATTTCATGATGTACTGGGAATCGGTGAATCACTGCTACAGTTGACTTACAACCGATTGCTGGATGTATGTCCTGCTGAAAATATTTATATCATTTCAAATAAGCTGTACCAGAGGCTGATCAAAGAGCAGCTTCCGGGTATGGCCGATGAGCAGATACTGCTAGAGCCGCAGCTTCGCAACACAGCTCCTTGTGTAGCCTATGCTTTCCACAAAATTGCTCAAAAAAACCCGGATGCTAACCTGATCGTTTCTCCTGCCGACCACCTGATTGTCAAGCAGGATCAGTTTCGACGGGTGGCGCTGAAAGCACTGGAAGAAGCCTCAAAAAAAGATGTTCTTATCACTTTCGGTATTACTCCCACCCGGCCGGATACTGGATACGGTTACATAGAGTTTGACCAACAGCAGGGTGAAAATGGTATCTACAAAGTAGCTGCCTTCAAAGAAAAACCCGATACAACTACCGCTGAAGCATTTTTGAAAGCGGGCAACTTTGTCTGGAACTCGGGCATCTTTGTCTGGAGTCTCCGTGCTATCCGCAGGAGCTTTGAGAAAAACCTGCCGGAAGTAAATGAGCTTTTTGAGAAGGGTGCTGAGGACTACTATTCTGCGCGTGAAGAGCGCTTTATCCAGCAGGCCTACGAGGCATGTATCAACATTTCGCTGGACTACGGAATTTTAGAGAAGGCAGAGAATATTCACGTCATTCCCGCCGAGTTTGGCTGGACTGATCTGGGGACCTGGAAGTCAATTGACACACAACAGGAAAAAGATGATCACGGTAACAGTCTGCAGGGCACAGTGCTTGCTTATGATACGCAAAACAGCTTTGTTAAAGTACCTAATGGGCAGATCGCCGTGGTACAGGGCCTGGACGACTACATCGTTATCTATGATGATAAAGCCCTGATGATTTGTGAAAAAGATCAGGAGCAGATGGTGAAAAAGTTTCTGGGCGACATCAAAGAAAAAGGTTTCAACGAATTCGTATAAAGTTTAATCAATCAATTATGAAAAAGGCGTTAATCACAGGTGTCACCGGACAAGACGGTGCCTACTTAGCCGAGTTTCTGCTGAAGAAAGGATATGAAGTACACGGCATCAAACGCAGAACTTCTCTCTTCAATACCGATCGTATAGATCACCTCTACCAGGACCCTCACGAAAAGGACCTGAAATTTAAGCTCCACTACGGAGACCTTACCGATTCTACCAACATCATCCGCATTGTGCAGGAAATACAGCCCGACGAAATTTATAACCTGGGGGCCATGTCGCATGTAAAGGTAAGTTTCGACGAGCCCGAGTACACTGCCAACGTAGACGGGCTGGGTACTTTGAGAATTCTGGAAGCGGTACGCATCCTGGGATTACAGGAAAAGACTAAAGTTTATCAGGCTTCTACCTCGGAACTGTACGGACTGGTACAGGAAGTTCCTCAGAGCGAGAAGACGCCTTTTTATCCCCGTTCTCCTTATGCGGTTGCTAAGATGTACGGCTACTGGATCACCGTAAATTACCGGGAAGCCTACAACATGTTTGCCGTCAACGGTATCCTCTTCAACCACGAGTCACCTATCCGCGGAGAAACATTTGTGACGCGAAAAATTACCCGCGCTGCAGCCCGCATTGCTCTCGGCCTACAGGATGCCTGCTACCTGGGTAATATGGATGCTAAACGTGACTGGGGTCATGCCAAAGATTACGTAAAAGCCATGTGGCTGATCCTGCAACAGGAAGTACCGGAAGATTATGTGATCGCTACGGGTATCACGACAACCGTCCGTGATTTTGTAAAGATGTCTTTTGCTGAGTTAGGCATTGAGCTGGAGTTTGAAGGTAAAAAGCAGAACGAAGTAGGTACAGTCGTGCGTTGTAGTAATCCTGACTACCAGGTAGAAATTGGAAAAGAAGTAATCAAAGTAGACCCTGAGTACTATCGCCCCACCGAGGTAGACCTGCTGATCGGGGATCCTACCAAGGCTAAGGAAAAACTAGGCTGGGAACTGGATTTCACGCTGGAAGCCTTGATAAAAGATATGGTACAATCCGATGTGGAGCTTTTTAAGAGAGACAAGTTCCTGCTCAAAGGCGGTCACAAGGTGTACAGCTATCACGAATAAGAGTTATGGAAAAAGACGCTAAAATATACATTGCCGGCCATAGAGGAATGGTCGGCTCTGCCATACTTCGCAATCTGCAGGGCAAAGGCTTTGAAAACTTTGTGCTGCGCACTTCCAGTGAACTGGATCTGACCAATCAGCAGGCAGTGGCTGAGTTCTTTGCTGCTGAGAAACCAGACTATGTGTTCCTGGCGGCGGCCAAAGTGGGGGGTATTTACGCTAATAACACTTACCGGGGTCAGTTCCTGTACGAAAACCTAATGATCCAGAACAATGTCATCCACCAAAGTTACCTCCATGGCGTAAAGAAGCTGCAGTTTCTGGGGTCATCCTGCATTTATCCGAAAATGGCTCCTCAACCGCTCAAAGAAGAGTACCTGCTAACTGGAGCTCTTGAGTCTACCAATGAGCCCTATGCCATTGCCAAGATTGCTGGTATTAAGACGTGCGAAGCCTATCGTTCTCAGTACAGCTGCGACTTTATCTCTGTAATGCCTACCAATCTGTACGGACCCAATGATAATTACGATCTGAATAACTCACACGTTCTTCCGGCCCTGATTCGTAAGTTTCATGAAGCCAAAGAAAATCATGCTGAGTCTGTCGAGATCTGGGGTACGGGTAGCCCAAAGCGGGAGTTCCTGCATGTAGATGACCTGGCTGAAGCATGCATTTACCTCATGGATAACTACAGTGAACCGGGGTTAGTCAATATTGGTACAGGTGAGGACATCTCTATCAAAGACCTGGCATTACTGATTAAGGAAATTGTTGGCTTTGAGGGTGAGTTGCGCTTTGATACTTCCAAGCCTGACGGTACGCCCCGTAAGCTTATGGATGTGAGTAAGCTACACAACTACGGCTGGAAACACCAAATTGGCCTGGAAGATGGCATCACTTCAGTGTACGAAAACTTTAAAACTGAAGCAATCGTATAGTCCGTTATGGGCAAACTAATATTATCTTATTCTGACCGTGTAATCGGAGGCGTCTGCGGAGGTATCGCCGAGTATTTTGGCTGGGATGCTACAATTATTCGTATACTCTTTACCATCGCCACTATCGTAGGAGTAGGTTCTCCGATTTTAGTTTACTTGGTTTTGTGGTTAGTGATGAAGTTTAGTTAGACGTTTTTCTCGATTTACAATATCCCTCCTCTCTGGATTTTTCCTGAGAGTTTTTTTTGTCCGAAAATTCCTAGAACGATATACCTACTTTTGCGACCTTTACAAAATCAGTGTTATTGTTATGGTTTAAGTTTATTTTGCTTCATCCTCCGTATCTATCATGAATAATTTAGATCAGATCAAACTCAATTTTGATGAAGAGAGTCTCTTTTTACTTAATCTGAGCATTGCGTTCATCATGTATGGAGTATCCCTTGGGCTTAGTTCTGATAATTTTAAGACTGTGATCAGGTCCCCCCGCGCCGCTATAACCGGCTTAGCATCGCAGTTTCTGCTTCTGCCGGTACTTACTTTTTTGCTTGTATGGGTATTAGAACCACATCCCGGGCTGGCTTTGGGCATGATCCTGGTAGCAGCCTGTCCCGGAGGTAATATCTCAAATTTTTTCTCTTTCGTCTCCAAGGGTAATGTAGCCCTCTCCATCAGCCTGACCATGCTGGCTTCTCTGCTATCCATCATCATGACACCTTTTAATATTGAATTTTGGGGAGGTTTTCTGGAAAGAAAACAGAACCTGAATATTGATATCAGTTTTCTGGAACTCACTCAGACTATTGTACTGCTCATTGGCATTCCATTGGCACTAGGCATGCTCACGCGCCATTATTTTCCCCGGTTCAGCGAAAAAGCACAGCAGATGATCAAGTATTTTTCGTTCCTGATTTTACTGACTATCGTTGGAATAGCCTTTATTAATAACTATGATCTTTTCCTTGATTATTATCAGTACATCGTATTGCTGGTTTTGCTTCATAATGCTGTAGCGCTTTTGTTTGGCTATTATTTTAGCAGGTTTCTGAACAATACAGAAAGGGACTGCCGTACCATCACCATTGAGACAGGTATACAGAATTCGGGGCTGGGGCTGGTGCTCATTTTTAATTTTTTTGGTGGACAGGGTAGCATGGCGCTGATCACGGCTTGGTGGGGTATTTGGCATATTATATCAGGTTTCATTATTTCTCAGTATTTTGCGCGCAAAAAGGAGAGGACTACAGCTACTGTATGATCAAGATCTTAGCGAGAGCCTTATACTACCCCTTAAAGGTGCTTATAGGTGCTTCTTTTCTACTTTATTTTAAGAGAGTACAACTCAATGGAAAGCAACATATTCCCAGGCAGGGTGCAGCATTTTTTGCCTGTAATCATCAGAATGCACTGCTGGACGCACTTATCATTAGCACATTTGATATAAGGTCTCCTCACTTCCTTACGCGGGCCAACGTTTTTAATAACCCGGCTATTGCGGGTTTTTTACGAGGCCTCCGCATGCTGCCGATATACCGCTTTCGCGATGGAATAGGTAACGTAAGACGAAACACTGGTACTTTTGAGGAAGCGATGCAGGTATTAGAGCGAAAAAAGGTAGTTGGCATATTCCCGGAAGGCAACCATTCCCTCAAATATAGTATTCGGTCACTACAAAGAGGTCTGCCCCGTATTGCATTTGGTATGTCTGAAAGGAACCACTTTGAAAAAGACGTGCAGATCATACCTATTGGCATCTATTACGAAGATCACTTTTCTTCAAGAGGGCGAGTGCTAGTCAACGTAGGTGAAGTTTTTAGCTTGCTGCCCTATATCCCCTTGTATCAAGAAAATCCTAAGAAAGGACATGAGGCCGTCCTGACTGAGCTTAGGGAACGTATGAAAAAACTGACCCTGCACTTTCCCGAAGATGCTGATTATAATAGTCTTAAGAAAAAATTTATTCAGAAAAGAGTCTACAAAAATGATCTGCGAGACCAGTTTAGAGCTGATCAAGAGTTAGTAGATGCCTTACACTCGGGAAAGCAATACGAAGAAAAGTCAGAGCGTTTGAAGCCGCTTTGGTGGAGCTACTGGATGCTGAGAAAAGTATTTAAAACACTTACCTACCCTACCCATCGCCTGGTAAACTCCATTGTAGCACAAAAAGTAAAAGACCCACACTTTATCGGGTCTATTCGTTTTGTATTAACAGCTTTTCTGTATCCTGTATATTTTTTCCTGTTAGGATTGTTAGCCTGGTGGGTGATATGAAATCTAAATGACCTTTACACCAATCAGAGCTCGCACTTGCTGTTCTATGCCTTCAGGGTCATAACCACACTCGCAGTGCAACTGAATCTGCTCACCGTGCTCAACTATCTTGTCCGGCATACCAAGTCGCTTCACTTGAGCAGCATAGTCATGGTCTGTCATGAATTCTACTACCGCGCTACCAAAGCCACCTTGAAGACATCCATCTTCCACAGTGATGACCTTACTGAAGCGAGAAAACACCTCGTGCAGCATCTCTTCGTCCAGCGGCTTGACGAAGCGCATATCGTAGTGAGCCGGATACAGATCTTCTGCTTCTAATTTTTTACATACCTCAACTGCATAGTTACCTACATGTCCGATGGTGAGTATCGCTACCTCTTCGCCATCCTGTATTTTCCTACCCTTTCCAATTTCTAGTTTCTCCATGGGAGTTTTCCAGTTGGGCATTACACCCTGTCCGCGTGGGTAACGCATGGAAAAGGGACCTTTTTGGTAGAGGGTAGCTGTGTACATCAGATTACGCAATTCAGCCTCATCCATGGGTGCGGAAACTACAATGTTTGGCAAACAGCGCATATATGCCATATCATACGCACCATGGTGTGTAGGCCCATCAGCACCGGCAACTCCAGCCCTGTCCAGGCAGAAAATGACAGGTAACTTTTGGATGCAGACATCATGAACTACCTGATCGTAGGCACGCTGCATGAAGGTACTGTAAATGTTACAGAAGGGCGTTAGCCCCTGGGTAGCCAGTCCGGCCGAAAAGGTGACCGCATGCTGTTCGGCAATACCTACGTCAAAAGCCCGCTCGGGCATGGCTTTCATCATGATGTTGAGCGATGAGCCTGAAGGCATGGCCGGAGTTACCCCCATGATCGTATCATTCTTCTCGGCAAGTTCCACAATGGTATGACCAAATACCTGCTGATACTTAGGCGGCTGAGGAACATCATGTGCCTTCTTGCGTATTTCGCCAGTTAACTTATCAAATTTTCCAGGAGCATGCCATTTGGTCTGATCCTGCTCTGCTAGTGAAAAGCCTTTTCCCTTGGTCGTGATGCAGTGCAAAATCTTGGGACCGGGAATTCTCTTGAGGTCATTGAGAACGTGTACCAGGTGATTAACATCATGGCCATCTACCGGACCGAAGTAGCGAAGATTGAGCGATTCAAAGAGGTTACTCTGCTTTAGGAGAAAAGTTTTTGCGCTGGTCTCTACCTTGGCAGCTACTTCCTGAGCACTCTTACCGAACTTACTGATTTTACCTAACATTTTCCACACATCTTCTCGTACCCGGTTGTAGGTCTGAGACGTAGTAATATCGGTGAGATAGTCCTTCAATGCCCCGACGTTAGGATCAATGGACATACAGTTGTCATTCAGAATAATCAGCAAATTGGCGTTGGAAACCCCGGCGTGGTTCATAGCTTCAAACGCCATCCCACCCGTCATAGCACCGTCGCCAATCACCGCAATATGCTGCTTCTCATGTATACCCTGGTACTTGGAGGCCATGGCCATACCTAGGGCTGCAGAAATTGAAGTAGAAGAGTGGCCGACACCAAATGCATCGTACTCGCTTTCACTACGCTTAGGAAATCCTGACAGGCCATTGTACACACGATTGGTATGAAAGTTATCACGCCGACCAGTTAGTATCTTATGTCCGTACGCCTGATGGCCCACATCCCAAACTAACTGATCGTATGGCGTATCGAAAACATGGTGCAAGGCTACTGTCAACTCTACTACACCCAGGCTAGCACCGAAATGACCTCCGTACACTGACACCACATCAATGATGAATTGTCTGAGTTCTCCGGAAAGTTGTACAAGCTGCTTCTGGTCTAAGGATTTCAGATCAGTAGGACTATCTATTTGAGCGAGCAAAGTGCCAGGCTTTATCAGCATAATGTTAGTTCTTGATGATAGTTCTGAAACTCCTGTATTTCGTGAATGTTTGTGTATTCAGATCTATCATTATACAATTTCATTACAAAGGAACAATGTTTTTTTTATAAGAACATCAATTGCTTGAATAATGTCCTAAATTTGCTAACTATTCTTGCAGTAAAAATATCTTTTCACCGGAGAAAAAAAAGTCAGCTTTGAGTTTTGAGATAAAGTTACCTCTCTTTGAGGGCCCCTTCGACCTGCTTCTGTTTTTCATAGAAAGGGACGAACTGGACATCCATGATATTCCTATCTCCCAGGTTACGGAGGACTTCCTGAGTTACATCCGGCAACTGGACCAAATGAATATTGAAGTAGCCAGCGAGTTCATCTTAGTGGCAGCTACCCTGATGCGCATCAAAGCAAAAATGCTGCTACCCCGGCCGGTGCTGAATGAGGAAGGTGAAGAAATTGATCCCCGGGAAGAGCTTGTCAAACATCTGCTGGAATACAAGAAATACAAATCGGTAATCAAAGAACTGGCTGATATGGAAGAAGACCGTGCCCGTAAACATGAGCGCGGTAACCTGATGCAGGAAGTACGCAAACTGTCTGAAGCCAATAATGTGGAGGTCGAGCTACAGGATGTGACTCTTTATAAGCTGCTTAAGGTATTTGAGCGGGCTACTGCTCGTTTTGAACTAAAGCAGCGTGAAAAGCCTCATCAGGTAGTACAGTATCCCTACACCATTGCCGGACAGCGTGAACATATCATAAGAATGCTGGGTAATCGGGAAAGACTGTCTTTTTTAGAGATAATTCAGCAGGATCTTAATAAAATTGCGGTAATATTTAACTTTTTGGCAATTCTGGAATTATTACAACTAAACAAGATAAGTCTGCAGGTAGGAGAAGGTTTTAATAACTTCTGGGTGTTGCAGAAGAAGGAAGATGTTAGTGTGTAGTAATGGATATTAGTTCCAAAAAAATATTTAAAACGCTTAATCCAAATAAGATATGGATTCCCGCGGTCATCGGCCTGGGTATCGTGTTTTATTTATTCTACAGTGATCCTGATCTTACCGCTAATAAACTCAAGCTGGTATTCAACGCCTCCCTGATACCACTTGTGTTGGCACTGTTGGTCATTTTTATACGCGATGCCGGATACATCTACCGTATCAAAACACTGACTAACAACGAACTCACCTGGAACAGCAGTATTTATGTAATCATTTTCTGGGAATTTGCCTCCGCCGTGACGCCTTCCATTGTAGGAGGTACTTCGGTGGTGGTCTTCGTGCTGATGAAAGAAGGGATTACCCTGGGTAAGTCGCTAGCCTACGTAATGCTGACAGCCATTCTGGATAACCTCTTCTTTGTATTGGTTTCCCCACTGGCCCTGCTCTTTACAAGAGAACAGCTCTTTCCCGACTCCAAAGATATGGAGGTACAGTTGGGTAACAGCCTTCAGGTGCTCTTTCTGATCAGCTATGCCCTTATCGCGACCTATACTTTTTTCATGTTTTACGCCGTCTTTATCAGGCCCCGAGGATTTAAGTGGTTGCTGCTGAAAATCACCTCTATCAAATTTTTACGACGCTGGCGACATGCCGCCGGTAATCATGGAGATGAAATCATACTAGCATCAGCCTCACTGCGCGGCAAGCGGCTCAGCTACTGGTCCAAAATCGTAGCAGCCACCTTCCTGATATGGACAGCCCGTTATCTCATGCTCAACTGCCTGATCGCAGCATTTACCAGTGTGACTCCTATGGAGCATCTGCTCATATTCTGCCGCCACCTGATGATGTGGGTGACCATGCTGATCTCCCCGACCCCTGGCAGTAGCGGCACAGCAGAATTTTTCTTTACCCAGTTCTTTACTGAGTTTCTGGGCGACTACACCTTTGTCACCAATATACTTTGGCGCATGTTGTCTTACTACCCTTATCTGATACTGGGAGCGATCTTCCTGCCCAAATGGATACGCAGGGTATTTTTTAAGAAAAAAGAGGTTAACACAGTAAAGCAGGGATAAGGCTTACTCCGTTCCACTGTCAGAAAAGGTGGCTGCAGGCTCTGCTACCGCATTTGGTATCACCATTCGGAACGTAGTACCTTTCTCAAATTCTGATTGAAGTTCAATCTTTACACCCGGTTTTTCCCCCGCTTCTTTCACAGTATACAGCCCCAGGCCCGAGCCGACTTTGCGGTTATCGGCACCATGAAACATGTCGGAGATACGGGAAGCATGGTTTTTTAGGTATATCCTAACCGTTATCTTCAATTGTTACTTCTAGCTGTCGTGGAGTAGCTTCAGCACTTATCCTGACGCTGTTTTGGAAAGCTGTATCTCAGGGTACCAGAGATTAAGTTATTGAGAATGATCTTCAGGCGAGAAGGATGAGTATATACTGGCACCTCCTGCTTTATGTTGACTTCTTTTGTGAATTTGCTGGTATTCTTCAACATACGCATAACTATCTAGCACATCGTGTATAATTACATTGAACAGTACTTCTTCCCTTCGCACCTCCATGCGTGAGTTACGTGAATAGTCATGATCTCCTGTATGAGGTGATCCAGGCGGGACAGGCTTTATTCGCCCAGGTCAAGGTACTTCAGTATTGCTGCCAGGGTACCTGCCCCCCTTTCTGTAGGTGCTCCATCATCAGTTTATTTAGCTCCCGGTACTTTTCTTCTTCGCTGTCCATCAGGTTATTTTTTTCCTGTGGATCCTGCAGAAGGTTATACAATTCATAAGGCTCGTAAGGACTGTTCTGCAGCAGTTTCCAGTCGCCCTTACGTACCGCGTAAACGCTCTGCCCACCGTAGCGGGTGCCGCCCTCCCGAC
>CAZZGE010000037.1:0-30719 GCA_964653665.1 uncultured Porifericola sp.
AGCAGTCTTAGTATCATTATTTTTTCCAAGAAAGATACTAAGCCTGCTACGGGTTGGCAAATTAGACTCTAGTAAAAGGGCTTGTTATGAAGGCTATGGTGCTACTGTAGCGTGGCTGGGGGCTCTGACAAAATGATAAATATCATCTACATCGAGCCGGTCACTCAGCCTCTGGGAGTAATGCAGCTTACGTATCACAAGGTTTTCATCCAGCAGAAATTCGGTCGGCATCGTATTGATTGACTCGCCATCAGCCATGAGATGCATAGGTAAACCCTTCAATTTGGCTTGGATGGCAGATTTAGCAAATGAAGATATGTGCCCTAAGGCTGATTTCATCGCGGATTCTTCAAGTCCGTACGCGTCGTACCACAGTTTATTGGGATCGGAAATCAATGGAATGGGTGAAACTTCCTGGTGGAAGCTGCTCCTCAATAAAACCCGGGAATTGGATTCAAAGAAAAATATCATCTCCAACCCTTCTTTTTTCAGTTCTTCCCAGACATTAGCCAAGGTATGCATCCTTAAATTACAGAACGGGCAGCCTGCATGACGGAAGAAACCCAGAAACACCTTTTTACCCCGGTAATCACTTAAACCTATGTTTCTGCCATATACATCTGTCATTTCAAATAGCGGTGCAGATGTATTCAAGTCTATGTTCATATTTATATAATTTTAATTATTTATTATATGAACAAATATAGCGAATTTGCTACCTACTTAAACTGAAGGATCGGCAAACAGTGTTTGGTGTAAGAATAGAGTGAAATTGAAGATGTGGTGCTGTAAAAACTGGGTGCAGGAACGACCCAGATAATTATCGAGAAAAGCCGTTATATGGTGTGACTTTTCACCCAGATAGGCCAGTGTAATGCCAACGTTTCTTCACCACACCTCCAAACTCCATAACGAGTGACTTAGTCTGTGCAAAAGTAGCGTAGCATTCTGGCGTCAGGCGCATTAGTACCTCACCGAACGTAATAATCTTCTTAGTCATGATCATAAATTGAGGGCCGCATAACTCCTTTCTATCAATGATAATTTAATTCAAGAGAAAACAGGAATCACGTACATCATGGGTAAAAGTAACAGGAAACGCTGTATCGTGACAAGGTACTTTTTCAATGATAAATTGCCTGAGCGTCAGGCTCGCTTTTTATAATTTAATCTCCAAAAAATAAAATATGCCAGACTGTATAGAAATCCGTTTCAAAGGTGTCAAAATGGTGTACACCAATATTGAAAATTGCACAGGAGCTGCAGGCATCCCTATTTTTCGCAAAGTAGTGGAAGTAGCCAGCCGATATCCGGACAAAAGTATGCTCTCGCTGGTTAACGCCCGGGGTGCAAGATTTAATTCAGAATTGCTGAGCGTGATCAAAGCTACAGTCAAGAAAAATAACCCGAAGGTGAAAGCCACCGCCGTTTTTGGCCTCAGTTCACTGACCCGCCTCATGGTAAATTCTATCATTTCTGTGACCGGCCGACAAATGAAATTGGTGGAGAGCGAAGAAGAAGCGCAGGAATGGCTTTATCAACAGGAAATAAAGACTCGCTCTGCTACAGCCTGAAGGTCAGTGAGCGAATTTAGGATTGGGCAGAAGCGGTACCGGCGCATGTACTGCTTTTACCCAGGCCCTCTGGCTTCAACCTATTGAACGGGTTGTTTCACCCGTTCACTTTCTTTCCAACCGATACGAATAGCCACTACCTCAACCTGTTCTTTGTCCGGAAGGGGGATGGGCTCGACGTAAAGCTTCCAGCGTTCGTCTTCGGAAAAGCGATAAGCAATGGATGCCCCTTCTGTATTACTTGTAAGTTGTAGACTATCCTCACTTATGTTTATTTTCGGCGCTGCAGTTATTGGCTGCTCCCCATTGGGAGGCCAGAGGATGCGGATTAGGTCGGTTTCGGGTATCATACCCAGGTCTCCGTTTTCTTCCATAAAGCTGATGTGGGCCTGTCGCAGTTCTGCCAGTTTCTCAAAGTAGGCTGGGTCACTGGCGAGATTATTGATTTCGTTCGGATCATTTTGCGTATCATACAGCTCTTCCAATGGCTTCTTCTCTGCCCAGAACTGCCACTGATCAGGACCTAGTTCATCCGAATCATTCAGCTCCAGAATGGCCTGCATCATCTCCGCACGATCACGGTAGGGAATAAAGCCGATATAAGGCAAGTCCGGACGGTAGTTGCGGATGTATTTATAGCGCTTGTCCCGTACGGCGCGAATGGTTTCCGGTGCCGGATCCATGCGGTCTCGGAAAGCATAAATGTATTCACGGGGAGCCGCTTTGGCCTCTCCCAGAAAAACCTGCCCTTGCATGTAGTCGGGAATATCCAGCCCGGCCAATGACAAAGTGGTGGGTGCAAAGTCAATAAAGGATACCAACTCATCACTGACTGTACCGGCACCTCTGCCATCGGGCCAGCGGACAATGAGGGGTACTTTGATGCCCGAATCGTAGACCCAACGTTTGGCACGGGGCAGACCATCACCGTGGTCGCTGAAAAAAACGACGATGGTATTGTCTAACAGTCCATCCGCTTCCAGTTGATCCATCATATTTCCTAACCACTGGTCCATAGCATAGATATTATCAAAGTGCTTCGCCATATCCTCCCGGACCGCTGGAATATCGGGATAGTACGGTGGTACTTCAATTTTACTTAAGTCTGTCACCCGGGGTGATCGCCGGCTGAAAGTGCCGCTTTCGTGGGTCGTCGTATTGTTAAAAACAGCAAAGAAAGGCATGTCCTGATTAGGCCGGTTACGCCAATGTGCTTCATTACTGCTTTCGTCCCAGGCGGTTACCGGCGTTCTGAACTGGTAATCAGTCTTACTATTATTAGTACAATAGTAACCAGCCGCTCTCAGGAATTCCGGGAAACATCTGACTTCAGGAGGAGGTGTAGCTTCGTAGACCGGAATATTAAGTAATTCCGGGTCCGTAATCTGATCAATGGCGGAGGTACGTTTCCAGGTGCGCATAGCCATAGCGCCGGTAGATGTAGGATACATGCCCGTGATGATGGTGTGGCGATTCGGTGCACATACGCCATATGTACCGTAGGCATTGGTGTAGCGTACGCCTTCAGCAGCCAGCCGATCTATGTTGGGCGTAGGCACCGTGTTGTCGCCGTAACTACCCAGGTGGGGGCTCATATCCTCCACCGAAAGCCAGAGAATGTTGGGCTGTTGCGCTTCCTGAGCAGATGCGAGATGAAAAATCAATCCTGATACAAGTAAAAAACAGAGATTTTTCAGATTGTTGAAGTAGGTCATATTGGTGAATATTTGAAGAGAAAATGGCATGGTTTACTGCATATCCCGGTTATTTAACATTTTTCGGGATAAACGATCGTAAAGACCGGGTATCCGGTTGGTATTGGAGACCATCAGGTACAGCGAAAGTAGTCCGCTATCTTCATGGCCGGTCAGTAAGAGGCGACCATCCTGCGAGAAATCAATATACTCGGTACGTACGGTTTCCAGGCTGTACGCTTTCTGAAAGTCAACCAGGCGGTAAAAGTTGATCTGGTTATTATGGCCTCCGGTGAGCAGGTAAGCGTTATCAGGGCTAAAAGCAACCGCTTCAATTTTCTCCGCTTCGTAAAAGGTATGCAGCAGTTCACCACTCTCCAGGTCAAAAATCCGGGCTTTGCGATCAAAGTCTCCGGTCGCCACGTACTGCTCGTTGTTTGACATCCGAACGGATTTTACGGAGCCCTCTGGTCCCTGGTAGGCTATCAGCGTTTTGAGGGTAGCGGCATCCAGCAGCTTGGCAAAGCCATCGTAGGTGATATTGCTGCCATTTTCATCAGGTTTCTGTAAATTCCCACCCACCAGTATTTTCTGATCATCCTGGGTAAACTGAACCGAATTGATGGTGGAGCCCACTTTAATTTTTCTCAGCAGGCGATAGCTCTGGGCATCCCACAGAGAAAGCATACCCCCTTCGTCACCAGTAGCGATGATCTGCCCGTTGTGCGACCAGTTCATCCCATCAATTCCGCTGCCGTGTTCTATTTTAGCAATTTCTTCACCGCTCTTAGTGTCCCAAATTCGCAGGAAAAAGTCCTCCCCACCGGTGGCAATGCGCTGTCCATCCGGCGAAAACATCACACACTCTACTTCTGATGCATGTTCCTTTTCCCACAGCAAAAAACCATCGGCCGCTCGCCAAAGCATAACCGAATATCCAAACTTGGCACCAGAAACCACGTAACGTCCGTTAGGACTAATTTCAGCCGCTTCTACTGATCGTAGTGTTGGAGAGAAATCACCCACCCGATGCCAGATATTCACAATGTGAGGTTGCTGTGGGTTGTAGATACTTTGCTCTTCCTGTTCCTGGGAGAAACTACTGAAGTTCAAAAAAAGAGTGACGCATAAAGTACCCAATAACCGACTCTGATAGCTGTGCATGATTGTTCATCGTTTAGGTGCTGCCTGTAATTTAACAAAATATTACACAGTGGCTTATGAAAAAAGTGTACTCTTTCCTTTATCTAAACCGCTACTATTTTTCGTGGTTAGAAAAACAGGAAATCATAACTTTTGAAAGTGCTGCTAAGAAAGAACAGCGATGATGTAGTAAAATGGCTAGTTTAATGCTAAAAAAAATAGATGCACTCTGAACCATATAGCAGATTAACTTGTAAATTAGCAGTAAATCGTTCTCAAAAATATTGAAGATTACCCGCTTGAGTTTTGGACTCGTTTTCTAACTCCAACACTTATAAGAAAGCCGAGTGAAGCTTGCCATCAAAACCGGGCCTCAATTCCGAATTTCGGAATCTTTGGCTGTCTGCCAAAGTTAACAGTGGATTGTTGCGATGGTTGAGCAGCTCAAAACCTGTCTATTTAGGGGGTTAGTAAAACCCTCCAAGCTCAAGTTGGGTTTTTTTTATTTTTCTTCTGCTGATTCACGCAGCTTTTCTGCTTCCTCCAAGGCCTCAGCTACAGTCACTCTTTCTCCGTCAATCTTGGCGACAATAAAGGCGTCACGGATACCCATCTCCCGGATATCTTCTACGAAGTCTTTGGCCATATCCAGTTCCCGAAATTTTCCCAGTGTATACTGATCCAGATCGCCACTGTAGTCAATGTTGAGGCGGGCCAAGCCCTCCTTGTACTTTTCCAGGTCGAAATTTTCAAAGGCGCCAATCTGCACTTCAAAGAATACTCCGGTGTAGTAAGGAGATAACTCAAGGAGCATGTTATTCACTCGGTTAAGACTATCTACTCTATCAGTTAACTGACTGTTTTTTGACTGTAGTACTTGTAAATCCTGCTTGAGCTCAGGCCAGCGGCCAAAAAAGGGAGGAAAGTACTCTATATAAATAATGTAACCCACAGCAAGAAACAACAACACCCCTAGCACTCGCATACCCAAAATCAGCCGCCTGATACGTCTTCGGAGCCTAATATTCTTTTTACTTAGATCCTGATACTCTTCCGCCAGGGTTTCCATGTGTCGTTGGATAATTTTAATCTAAATGAAAAACAACGTTTGAAATATAAAGGCTGCCTTCTATATTTGTTGCAAATGAAAACATTTCACAGGACATTTATAAATTTAAACTGGTGGTGGCGCTGCACGTATCTAAGTGCGAACGGCTAGCTACACTTTGTCCTTATTCAATAAGTACGATACTCAAGCCTACCGTTCTCGCGGTAGGCTTTTTTATTTTTACCAAGTATAGTCAACAACATAAAAGTATTTCAAATGTCAAGCCCATCTACACCAAGACACTACCATCTGGTCACGAAGCACCAGCGCATGCTGGCGGATACTGTAACGCCGGTCAACATTTACCTGAAGATCCGCGATCGATACAACAATCCCATCCTGCTGGAAAGCTCTGACTATCACAGTAGCGACAACAGTTTTTCTTTCATTTGCTGCGACCCAATTGCTTCTTTCACAGTAAAACAGGACGTTGTCACTGAGGCGTACCCTGACGGTAGCAAAGAAGAGGTCAAGGTTGATCAGAAAAAGGACGTGATCGGAATGCTGAACCGGTTTGCTGCTGCTTTTCACTCCGAGCCTATGGATTATAAGTTTGTAACCAATGGCCTCTTCGGCTACATGGGTTACGATGCTGTGCAGTACTACGAAGACGTTGACATAGCCGATGACACCCGGCAAGATTACAGAATACCGGAGATTTATTACGCCGTCTACCGGTTTGTGATTGCCATTGACCACTTTCGGAATGAACTGTATACCTTCCATCATGAGCTTTCGGGTGAAGACACTTCTCAGGATAAGCTCAGCGACCTGATCTCGCTCGTAAAAAATCGCAACATACCTAACTACCGATTCCAGCGGCAGGGAGAAGAAAGCAGCAACTACACTGACGACGAGTTTATGGAGATCATCTCCAAAGGCCGCGATCACTGCTACCGGGGCGATGTCTTCCAGATTGTACTTTCCCGCCGTTTTCAAAATCACTTCAAAGGCGACGAGTTCAATGTTTACCGCGCCCTTCGCTCCATCAACCCCTCTCCTTACCTCTTCTATTTTGACTACGGTAGCTACAAGATTTTTGGTTCTTCGCCCGAGGCCCAGATTGTCATCAAAGGGGGAGAAGCCAGCATCTTCCCCATTGCCGGTACTTTCAAAAGAACGGGTAATGACGCCGCCGATGCGGAACTGGCCAAAAAACTGATGGATGACCCTAAGGAAAATTCTGAACACGTGATGCTGGTGGATCTGGCTCGTAACGACCTGAGCCGCCACGGTAGCAATGTAGCGGTAGAGACCTTCAAAGAAGTGCAGTACTTTTCGCACGTAATTCACCTGGTTTCCAAAGTCACCAGCAGCTTGGGATCAGAAACCTCTCCCATCCAGGTCGTTGCCGATACTTTTCCGGCGGGCACGCTCTCCGGAGCGCCCAAGCACATGGCCATGCAGTTGATCAACCAGTACGAAAGTACCAAGCGAGGCTACTACGGGGGGGCTATCGGCTTTTTAGACTTTGGCAGTGACCGGGAGTCTGCCCAGTTCAACCACGCCATTATGATCCGCTCTTTCCTGAGTCAGAGCAATACGCTCTACTACCAGGCAGGCGCCGGCATTGTGGCCAAATCTGAAATCGCAAACGAACTGCAGGAAGTCAACAACAAACTCGCTGCCCTCAGACGGGCTTTGGATGTCGCAGAGGAGATTGCGAATTAAACATTGAAAAATTACAGATTTGAAAATTACAAATTATGGGAAGATTGAGCGCTTTGAGGACTTACCCTTATGGCCAAAAGCTGCTGAAATCTCTCTAGAGATTTACAAAATGTCAGAGAAAGGAAAATTGAAGACTGACTTCAATATGAAAGATCAAATCAAAAGAGCAGCTTTCTCAACCTCAAGCAATATAGCAGAAGGTTATGAATATGGAAACAACAGCGACTTCGTGCATTTCCTACGTTACGCTAAAGGATCGGCAGGTGAACTAAGAAGCTAGATATTCACATTAAACAAAATGCAGTTGATTGATAACTCTGACTACCAATATTTAAACGAGCAGCTCATAGAAATTTCAAGACAGATATCCGGTTTCATGAAATATCTACGAGAGCATAAGAAATTTTAAATTTTCAATATTTCAATCCGCAGTTCAAACATGAAAATACTAGTCCTTGATAATTACGACTCGTTTACCTACAACCTGGTGCATATTCTGCGGGAGCTGGGGTACGATGAGCAGATGGACATCTACCGCAATGATAAGATCAGCCTGGAAGATGTGGATCGATACGACAAGATTTTGCTTTCGCCCGGGCCGGGCATCCCGCAAGAGGCCGGTATCATGATGGATGTGATCAAGACCTATGCCCCGAAGAAGAGCATTCTGGGGGTATGCCTGGGCCATCAGGGCATCGCCGAGGCTTTCCAGGCCAAGCTGTATAACATGCCTACCGTACTACACGGCTACGCTGACAAGGTGAGATTAGAAGACGAATCAGAATACCTGTTTAAAGCAATACCACAGGAGTTCAATGTCTGCCGCTACCACAGCTGGGCAGTAGAGGCCGCGTCTGTCAATAAGGATGTACTGATCGTCACGGCGCGTGATCCCAAAGGCGAGGTCATGGGCCTGCGCCATCGGGAATATGATGTACACGGCGTACAGTTTCATCCAGAATCTATCCTGACGGAGCACGGTAAACAAATGCTGGAGAACTGGTTAAAGGGGTGATTAATGGTTAGATTGCCAATACGGAAATGAGTATCAACGCAGCACGGTAAGCATGAAGACTTTAACCTATTTGTTATCCCCTATGGTTATCTTAAAACCCAGCAGATGGATTTTGTCCATAGGTTTGAGTTGTCTACTATTTTTATGCCCGATTTTTTCACAGGCTCAACCCTCTCAGCAAACTGACCCTCCTCATCTTATTCTTATCTTTTGTGACGACCTGGGCTATGCAGACCTGGCTACATTCGGCTCTAAGATCAATCGCACGCCTAAGCTGGACCGGCTAGCTGCCGAAGGCGTGAAGCTTACCAATTTTTATGTAACCGCCAGCGTATGCACACCCTCCCGGGCCAGCCTGCTGACCGGTTGTTACCCTCAACGGGTAGACATGGCCGAGGTACGGGAACAGGGCTTTCGTTCTGTCCTGCTGCAGGGGGCGCGGCATGGTCTGAATCCTGCCGAAATCACCCTAGCTGAGATGCTCAAAGCAGCAGGTTATGCGACTGCCTGCATCGGAAAGTGGCACCTGGGCGACCAGCCGCAGTTCCTGCCTACCCGGCAGGGTTTTGACACCTACTTCGGAATTCCCTACAGCAATAATATGAAGGGCAACTATGGCTTACCTTTGATGCGCGATGAAACTGTTATTGAGCAACCTGCCGATCAGACTACCTTAACTCTCCGCTACACGGAGGAAGCCATCCGTTTTATGGAAGCCCATCAGGATGAGCCTTTTTTTATTTACCTGCCCCATACTTTTCCCCATACCCCACTGTATGCCAGCGAGGACTTTGCTGGAAAGTCACCCCACGGTCTTTACAGTGATGTGATTGAGGAACTGGATTGGTCGGTGGGAGAAATCATGAAGTACTTGGAAGAAAATAATCTAGCAGAAAATACGTTTGTATTCTTCACCTCCGACAACGGCGGAGTAGGCGGTGAATTGGGACAAAACACCCCTCTCAGAGAGGGTAAAGGTAAAACCTGGGAGGGTGGTATGCGGGTACCGGCTATTGCCTGGTGGCCCGGTCAACTACCGGCGGGACAAACCAGTAATGTACTCACCAGCTCGATGGACATACTGCCTACTTACCATCAGTTGGTTTACGGCAAACCATTCCAGCAGGCAGTCATTGACGGACACGACCTTTTTCCGATATTGACGGGTAAAAAGGATTCGTCTGCTTACCCGGCTTTTTATTACTACGACCGTGATCAGCTGCAGGCAGTCCGTGCTGGCAAGTGGAAGCTTCATCTTCCAATGGAAGACCGGTTTCGTGCCCATTATACGGATGAAACCTTTGCAATAGGCCCCGAGCTTTACGATCTTGAAAATGATATGGGTGAGCAACATGACCTTGCCGCAGACCATCCTGAGGTCGTAGAGCGGCTGATTGGATTAGCGAACAAAGCGCGCAGCGTACTGGGGGATCAGGATCAGCCATCAACTTACATTCGCCCGGCCGGAAGGGTTTTGGAAAGCCGACAGCTACAAATGAAGCACTGATGCAAGTGTTGGGAGTCCGTAACCATTTAAATATACCTAAGCTCAAACCATGAAAGATATACTAAACGACCTGATTGAATATAAATCGCTGGACAAGAGTACCGCCCAGCAGATACTGACCAAACTCGCACAGGGTCAGTACAACCAGAGCCAGATGGCTGCCTTCCTGACTGTTTTCCTGATGCGTAGCATTACCGTAGAGGAACTGGAAGGCTTTCGCGACGCCATGCTGGAACTCTGTGTCCCCCTGCACATTGATGAGTACGACGCCATTGATCTCTGCGGAACCGGGGGTGATGGTAAAGATACTTTTAATATTTCTACTACTGCCTCTTTTGTGGTAGCAGGTGCCGGCCAGCCCGTAGCCAAGCACGGAAACAAGGGCGTGTCATCGGTCAGCGGTTCCTCTGACCTGATGACACACTTTGGTTACAAATTTACCAACGACGCTGCTTCGCTGAAAAAGAGTCTGCAGGAAGCCAACATCTGCTTCCTGCACGCCCCGCTGTTCCACCCGGCCATGAAAAATGTGGCTCCGGTACGCCGCGAACTGGGAATGAAGACCTTCTTTAACATGCTGGGCCCGATGGTCAATCCGGCTTTTCCCAAGCGTCAGCTGGTCGGTGTATTCAGCCTGGAACTGGCCCGCCTGTACGGCTATCTCTATCAAAAAACCAACAAGCGCTTTGTCATTCTCCATTCCCTGGAAGGTTATGACGAAATTTCACTGACCGGGCCATTTAAGATGATCACCCGCAAAGAAGAAAAGGTGCTCTATCCAGAAGATCTCGGTCTTTCTACCCACAAGCCCCAAGCTCTGCACGGTGGCGAGTCGGTAGAGGATGCAGCCCGTATTTTCATGAATATCCTGGAAGGCAAAGGAACTAAGGCGCAGAACGAGGTAGTCTTAGCCAATGCTGCTATGGCGCTGTACTGCGGCAAAATGGAACTCAGCCTAACGGACAGCCTGGAAGCTGCCCGGGAGTCCCTACAATCCGGTAAGGCACTGGATACATTTAACAAACTGGTCCAACAAAATTAATTTTGACTGTTGCTCTACTGGCTTACCAATGACTTGGCATTTCCCTCGGTGGAAGAAGCAGAAGACTGGGGAGGCATTGCTTTAGGAGGAGACCTATCAGCGAATAGACTCTTGCTCGCCTACCGTTCAGGAATATTTCCCTGGTACGACGTGGGGCAACCTATCATCTGGCACGCTCCTGATCCCCGCTTTGTGCTCTTTCCGGATGAACTCCGAGTATCTAAAAGCATGCGGCCCATTTTCAATCAAAACAAATTTACCTACTCACTGGATACTGATTTTCAAGCAGTGATCAGGCAGTGTCAGCAGCAGAGGCGTCGGGGCCAGCATGGCACATGGATTACCGAAGAAATGCTGGAAGCTTTTTGTTACATGCACAAGCTAGGACATGCCCATTCGGTGGAGGTATGGCAGGACCGAACACTGGTTGGCGGCCTCTACGGAGTATCGCTGGGTAGTATATTTTTTGGAGAATCTATGTTTACCAAGGTGAGCAATGCTTCCAAGGCAGGCTTTATCACCCTGGTACACGAACTTAAAAAACGTAATTTCTCCCTGATTGATAGCCAGGTACATACCCACCATTTGGAAAGCCTGGGTGCCCGGGAAATACCTCGAAAGACCTACATGAAACTCCTCAAGCGTGCCCTTAAGGCACCTTCCTACCGCGGACCTTGGACTTCTTGGTTGGAATAGTTCAGGCCGACTCCCGATCCGAGGCTTTGAACAAACCAAACGATGAAAGGGCCGGTACATCCTTAGCTTCTTCAATAACAACCCGTAGCTTCTGGGCCTCCACTTCAGATATTCTCAGTAGGCGCTTGAAACCAATCGTAGTACCCTGGGCAATTTGTTGCCATTCACCGTTTTGCTCTGCTTCCACCCGGAAGGATGAAATCCGCTGCCCAAAACGAACCGGCTCCTGTAGCATAATACGGTCAAAAGTCACTGGCTCCCCCAAATCAATTTCCAGTGTAGCCGTAGTCAGGCCGTCGTCGGTGGCCCAGTAGGTAGCATTGTCTTCGTCCAACAGGTTTTGGGGAGAAAAATAAGGATGTTCTAGTCTTTGGTTATTGGTAGATGCTGTCGCTCCCAGTGCCAGGTTTTCGGCAAAAGTTTCATCCAAAATAGAACGGAATTCCTTTAGTGCAGCTACATCATTTTCGTGAATTAGACCCCGACGGTCGGGAGGCAGATTGAGCAGCAGCGTTCCGTTGCGCCCTACTGATTTATAAAAGATATCTACCAACTGCTGCGGTAACTTCACCAGGCTGTCTTCTGAGGCATGGTAAAACCAGCCCGGCCGGATGGACACATCACATTCCCCCACAATCCACTTATTTCCGTTAGGGTCCCCGGTATTCAAATAATCAGTATCCGCTGCTCCAATCTTGACATTACTGTTGTCAATAGTAGACCAGTTAGTTTCCCCGGCAAAACCGTGCTCGTTGCCAATCCAGCGAATATCCGGTCCGGCATCGGAAAAGATCAATGCATCAGGCTGCTTTTCGTAGATCAGCTTACGGTACGCCTCAAAATCATACTCCATATTCTTGGCATCGGGACCTTTGGCCCCATCCATCCACAGTTCAGCGATATCGCCGTAGCTGGTCAGCACCTCTTCCAGCTGATCCAGGTAATACTGGTTGTATTCGTTGGTGCCGTACTTGGGCTGATTGCGGTCCCAAGGCGAAAGGTAGACGCCCATTTTGATACCAGCAGCTTCGCAAGCATCGGAAAGATCTTGCAGTACATCGCCCTCGCCGTTTTTCCAGGGGCTGTTTTCTACCGTATGATCGGTATAGACCGAGGGCCAGAGACAAAAACCATCGTGGTGCTTGGCGGTGATAATGAGCGTTTTCATCCCAGCGATCTTGGCAGTCTGCACCCACTGCTGAATGTCCATTTCGGAAGGATTGAAAACGGAGGGGTTTTCCGTACCATCGCCCCACTCCCGATCAGTGAAAGTATTGACGGTAAAATGCAAAAAACCAATCAGTTCCTGCTCTTGGTAGGCGATCTGCTGCGGACCAGGCACCACCGCCATAGGCGGTATATCCTCCACTGGCCCAGGGTCTGACTGGCAGGCCACCAGGGTGAAAAGAATGACAAAAACAAGAAGGTTGAAGGTTTTGGACATGAATCAGCGGTTTAAGTTAAGGGTCCAAAATAAAAGCTTACTTCCCAAAAAACAACACCCCTACCCCAGCGCCTACCAGGCCGGTTACTACGATGATCCAGACCGCATCTCCTCTGAAAAAAGTATTACTCACATACATACCCACCAAAGCCCCGATGGTCGCACCAGACAGGGCTTTGGCGATCCAGGGCATTCTACTAGTTTCTGACATAGCTATTTATTTTAATAAATCTCCTCCCAGATGGCTCAGGTCTAAAGTAGCTGGAGGGATAACCAACTCTGAACATTTATTCGTAAGCCTTTCACTCCATCCACTGAATCCACTTCCTGTCTAGCTTTTCTTTGTCTTTGGCAAACCTGATTTCAAAGCTGCCTTCTCCTCCAAAGGCATCCTTGACCAGCTGCCATTCATTTCTTACAGTACTCATTTCCGCATTCTCAAAAGCATGGTTCTGCGGATTGATCAGCAATAGGTTTTTGGAGGGCAGACTGGCGCCCAGTTCCGCCAGGTCATAGCTTTCCATACTTCCACTGACAGTAGTAGGAATCCATTGCACATTGTAAAATTCATGCATCAGTAGATCAGCATAGGAATACAGCGGCTCTATGAGCACAGTTCTATCAATTGCCGGTTCAAAAGCAGCGGCATGCAGCAGGGCTGGTGTCAATGTAGTATGGGCAAGCGCAGTTACTTTAATATCTGTATCAGAGGTTTTTTTGAGATGATGCACCATTTTTACCATATCCTCTGCCTGTCGGGCCAGGATACTTTTATTCAGCAGAATACCGCCCGCCCAGGTGTTGAAAGAAACGCCGTCTATTTGTGAATCGCCCCGCAGGTAAGCCGGACCTAATTCTCCCACACCAACCACATCAGCCGACAGCACTGTCATTCCCCGCCTGACAAGTGATTCAATTTCTCCTCCTGAGTCGGCTTCAGCAGCTTTACCCTCAGGGTGAAAATAAACGACTGCTTCATCAGAGCGAGGCTCGTCAGGTACAAAAAGGAGAAAGGGATTCACGTGCTCTTCTCCAATCATTAGGTACTTCTGTACCCGGTAGCCCTCCCGCTGGTACTGTCCGGCATAATGCACCTCTACGGCAGGCTTTGGTATTTCAAAGCCTGATAAGCCTTTGGCCTCTCGCCGGATTTTTTCAGGCTCAAAATTCTCCCTCGCTTCTGTGATCACTGCTTTTTGCTGCTGCGCCAGTTCGCGATTGAGGTTAAAAACATTTTTGGACTCCCGGGCGGTCATGATCTGCCCCGTAGAAGTAACCCAAAGCTCTTCAGGTTTAAAAAGCTCCACTTCTTCATCCTGCGAATCGCCGGGATTTTGCAAATGCTGCTGAAAGAAGGCATACATGGCCTCCCGGTTTTTGGGCGTAGAACCATGGGGCGCATCATCTTCACTCATGCTGATATTTCCGGCTTTGCCCATCGCCCCATACGCCTGCTGCAGTTCGTGGTAGGTATCGCGGGCACCTTCTATGCTGAAAAAATCCCGGCTGGTGCTGATGATGAGCGTAGGTTTGGGGGCACGGGCAGTTAGGTAGTCCGACAGGTCAAGTTCGTTGGCAATAAAGTCAGGCAGGTTCTGCTCGGCATCCTGCGGGCCACGCGTCTTGAGCAAGGTTTCCATCCGGGTAATGTAGGCTTCCGGAGCAGCAGCCAGAATACGATCGTCAAAAGCAGCGATATAAGCGGTCTGCGTACCTCCGCCGGAGCGGCCGGTCATGCCGATGCGCTGCGGGTCCACTTCAGGGCGGCTGAGCAGGTAATCCACCGAGCGGATGCCATCCCAGATCATAATTTTGGCCAGCGAGCTGCCGTTGATAAAGCTCTGTGCCCCGGCATAGCTGTGTTCGTGGGTAGGACCACCGATACGCGACCATTTGCCTTCCTCATCAGGATACTGCATGCGCTCCCCCTGCCCCAGCGGGTCAAAAGCCAGTACCACAAAACCCTTTTTCACCAGATTGATGATTTTGGTCTGGTAGGTGTCGCTGCGAAATCCCAGGTCGGAATGGCCGCTACAGTAAACGATGCCCGGGGCTTTACCTTTTCTGTTTTTCGGAAGAAAAAGGGCGGCTGTCACATAAAAACCAGGCTGCGACGCATAGATGAGCTTCTCTATGGTATAATCATCCTGCTCGATCACGCCGGTAATTTCAGGATTGAGCGGCGTTTTCTTAGGAAAAGGGCCGATGATCTGTGCCAGTTTGAGCTTCACCTGCTCTCGGTATTCCTGCCAGTCATTGGCAGTAGCTAACGAAGCCACTTTGGATTCACGGGCATCAAAGCGCTTTTCAGCTTCCTCTACCATTTCTTTATACAGGGCGTTCACATCATCAGCATAGTACTGATAATGGTTGAGCAAACTGAGGTCTTCTTCCTGTGCATACAAAACGGTAGCGCAGCATAAATACAAACATGTCAGTATTTTTCTCATGATATGATCTGGCTGATATCCACCAGGTACATCTGGCGTTGGTGGTTATTGTGGGTAGAGTCAAAAATCACCTGGGTACCCTGCTGGTTGGTGCGCGGGTGTAGATCACAGCGCCATTCCCCGGTAAATTTTTTAGGTTCAAAAAATTTGCCTAGTACTACCTTACGGTTAGAGGGTACATGGTAAAGGTAGAGCGTTTGTCTTCTACCCGGATCGCGATAGGGATAGGTATCGTTGAGAATCCATTCACCGTTGGTGTTCGGCACATAAGTATTGTGGCCGTTCTCTACCATTTTGTCCGGGCCTACAATTTGTATTTCGTCAGTTTTGTCTTTAAAAAGATAGAATGCCGCCATCCTCCCTTCCGGTTGTGTCCAGACGCATATGTGCTGCGGATCGCGCCAGATAAAGTGGGAAGTGTTGCCCGAAGGGTCCAGCACGTAGGGGTCGCTGCCATCCATATTGGCGGTAAACATGCGCGTAGTAAAGCCCCGGTTTAACTGCTCCGGACTATTGACCGGCGCTTCCCGCCAGCGATGGAGGAAGATAAACCGCTCACTGTCCGGGCTTACCAGTAGGTGGTTGAAATAATGCCACTTTTCATTCAGCGATTTACCGAAGTAAGGTATTTCCGCCGCATCGGCCAGGGAGAAGATCATTTTGGAATCCCCGGTTTGCAGGTCCATGCGGTAAATGCCGATCTCCTGCGGGGCGCGTTGGTCAGCATAGGGGTCAGGGATACCGGGATAGCCGTAGCCGGGACGCATATTCTGGATACGGTTGAACTCTGTGCCCACCGCGTATTCTCCATCCGGGCTGAGGGCGTAGATGGCTCTGGGCAGGGTGCGTTTCTTTTTGGTTTTGATGTTCATCACATGACTGACGAACTGTCCGTCTTCCTGGTCATTCCAGATGACCTCTTCGGACGAACCCGGAATCCACTGCAGCATACAGCCCTGCTGCCAGCCCCAGGCGTTACTCTCGCCAATTTCTATCCAACGGTCGTTGTCGTGCAAATCTACCATCCCGATTTTGATCACGTCATTTTTGGTAGGTGAGCGCATAGGAATTTCCACTTCCATACCCAATACATATTGTCCGGAGGGGTCTACCTGCTGCTTATCGTAGTAGCCATACCAGTGCGACTTAGGTCCACGGGTGATCTGCCGCACCGGAAATTCCTGCATGCCGCCCTTCAGCCATTGATGTGACAGGGCCAGTCCCAGTCCCACCAGGCAACTCTGCTTCAAAAAGTCTCTTCGTAGTTGGATATTTTTCATCAGTATTACAGTCTTCAATATTTCACCCAATCTGTTTTGATACGCTTTGTACCTTTAGCTTCCGGCAGATTTTTCCAGATATAGCTTTCCTCCTGTATCTCCTCTAATTTTTCGTCAATTAAAGTTTGGTAAGCCTCAGCCTGCGGATGATTGGTTATCAGGTTCTTTGTCTGCCCTACATCTTCAGAAAGGTCATACAGCTCATACTCATTGAAGTCCATCTGTCGGATGTACCCCATATCCGCAGCCGCGAAGCGATGGGTTCGCGGGATGCTATCGTAGTCTTTGCCCAGGATCATCATATCACTCAGGCGCATCGCCATTTCAGGTGAGGTGCGATAAAAATACCAGTAAAGCGGCTTTTCCCGCTCAAAAGCTTCACCTTTCAGTAGGCCCAGAATACTGGTACCGTCCAGGTTTTCGTTTACTTCCGCATCTACTAATTCCTGGATGGTAGGCATAACATCTACAAATCCGGTAGCCTCCTCCATTTCCCTGGGCTGATTTGCCAGCGCCGACCAGTAGACGATACATGGCACGCGGATACCACCATCGTACACATAACTTTTGACAGCTTTTAGTGGGCCATTGGAAGCTTTCCGGTAAGAGCCGTTATCCGAGCTGAAGATGATGAGCGTATTTTCCATCATTCGGTTTCCTTCCAGATAATCCAGCACTCTGCCCACAGCTAAATCCAGGTTTTCAATATTGGCCAGATATTCAGCGTCTTTTTCAGAGTAGTTGGCATATTTAGCCACCAGCTCGGGCGGCGAGGCCACTTTAGCGTGAGGCTCATGGAAAGCCATGTACATGAAAAAAGGTGCATCCGGCGCCTGTTGATTTTCAAACCAGCCTATCGCTTCATCGGCCAGCAACTGGCAGGAATAGCCTTGCTGCTCACCCAGTTTTATGCCGTTGCGGACAAAGTTGACCGGATTCAGGTGCGAAGGCTGGGCGTTGTTTTCCGTACCCAATGAGTAATCAAAACCCTGCTCATGCGGCTGCGGGTGGTTCAGGCTGGAGTCTTGCGGCAGGCAGCCCAGGTGCCACTTACCGATGTGGGCGGTCTGGTAGCCTTTTGCCTTGACTACCTCTGCTATGGTAACCTCTTCGGAGCGCAAATGCAAGGGATGCCCGGGAGGACGATAATTATACATACCCACCTTAGCGGGACTCTTTCCGGTCATGAGGCCTGCCCGGGAAGGCGAGCAGTTGGAAGAAGCCGCGTAGAAATTGGTAAAGCGAATGCCCCGCTCGGCCAGCGCATACAAGTTGGGCGTATTCGATTTTCCTCCGTAGCTTCCCAGGTCAGCGTAGCCCATATCATCGGCGACCATCAGTAGAATGTTAGGCCTGGTGGTTTCCTCTTCTTCAATCTGACAAGCAGAACAAAGAATCAGGGTAAGCAGCAGTGTTAGAAAAAAAAGTTTCATTCGTAGGTTCTTGGTTCTGTGGATCGTTCTAATTATGCAGGGTAAATATTCAGATCCAGGTAGGGGTTTCTGAACCTACCTTCCGGATCGTATTTGCGCGTGAGTGCCAGGAAATCGTCTATTTTCGGATAGCGGGAGCGCAGCACTTCCGGCTCCACGGTAAACAGCTTACCCCAGTGCGGACGCACCGCATAAGGTGCCAGTTCGGCCTCAATCTTGGGCAGTATCTGCCGTACTTCCGACCAGTTGGGTTTCCAGGTAAAGTGAAAGGCGATGCCATCCTGTTGGTAACAAGTGCTCATCCAGTGTTGGTCGGCAGCAATCGCCCGAATTTCGGAGATCATCAGCTGGGGATAAATGGTGTCTTTTATCCGCTCTAGGGCCAGCAGGGCATCCACAGCATTTTCCCGACCCACAAAAAACTCGGACTGCAGTTCATCACCACTGCTGGGCGTGAAACCCATCTTGAAGTGGGGCAGGCGCTCGTACCAGGGACCGGATTCGCCCATCTGTTGCGTACAATTTTCCGGCGACATCTCAGTAATAGGATGCAGATTGCGGGTAGCTGCCGTAGCTCCGTAAAAGTCTGCGTTCAATGACCGCAATGGCTGATCGGTGCGCCTTTTCACCCACACTTGGCTGATCTGCTGATTTTGCCAGTCGGTGAACAGGCTAACACTATAACCCGACGTCATGATCTCATCAAAGTAATCCTTTGCCGACTGCAGCGGCAGGTTCTGATAAAGATCCTGCCGCACCTGGTACGTAGGTTCTACCTTCAGCGTAATCCGGCTAACGATGCCCAAAGCACCCAGGCTCACCACCGAGCCGTAAAAATCCGGATGCGAACGATCCATTTTTATGAGTTCTCCCGAGGGAGTGATGAGTTCTATCGCCCTCACTTTTCCGGCCATATTGATATTAGACATGCCGGAGCCGTGGGTGCCGGTCGCACAGGCCCCCGCTACCGAGATGTGGGGTAGTGAAGCCAGGTTATGCAAAGCATAGCCCCGCTCATGGAGTTGGGGTGCCAACTCTCCGTAGAGAATACCCCCTTCTACAGTGACGGTCCGGGCTTCTTCATCCAGCCTGATCATTTGGTTAAGCTTACGGGTAGAAATCTGGTTCAGCGGACTGTCGGCAATGTCGTTAAAGCAGTGGGTAGAACCTATTGCCTTCTGCTTCTCCAGGCTGGTGACAAGGCTCTGCAGTTCATCTACGCTGCCGGGCTCATGCAGTTTTTCTGCACGGTAGGTGTAGTTTCCCGCCCAGTTGGTGCGGACGGCTTTAGCGGTTTGGTTGCAGGATATCATAGGTATTAGATAACTGCCCGTTACCAGGGTAGAAGAGGTTTTGAGAAACTCTTTTCTTTTCATGATAAAAGTTTTCGGTTGTTGCAGTCATAGTCTATGGCTTAATTTACAGGATTTTTTGTGGGCTGCAAGAAGTTTAAAGGATGTAAAGTGGATTAAAACTCTTGCTCTATGCAAGACACCACAATCCACAGAGTCTAAAAATTTCCATTTCTCTGCATAAACATTACCTTTACCCTTGTACAACCGTTACTTCGCCTGCAAGTAACACCGCAGGCAAGTTGTAAATAGGAAAAGCGGTGCAAATCCGCTGCTGTAACTCCTTGAGTCCTTCACCGGGCTCGCCTATCGACATCCCCTGGCCACTGTCCTTGTCAGGATGGAAAGGTTGCCTAATCAGAAAGAGAAGCCAGAAGACCTGCCATTGTACTCATTCTCAATGTCTTCGGGGAAAGAGGCAAACAGAGCTTTTGAACAACAAAATTATTTTTTGCCCAGGTACTTTCGGGTATTTATAAGTCTACGCCCTTTTGAATGCTGTATAGTCCTGTGTATATCTTTGATTTCCTTTTTGGGCTGTCAACCTACTGATGAACAGGCACAAAATGACTATCCCCAGGAAGACAATACTTCCGATTCAAGCGCGATATGGACTGACGAGGTAGCAATACGCCATGCCCAGGGTTTTGATGTGCGCTACTTTGAAGCTTACAAGCTGCTACAGTTTTTCCAGGGTAGTGACACAATCCACTACCTATCACTTCTGCAAGGGACAGAGCGACCCAAGGTATATCCCGATGCCCAGGTTATCCGCATACCCTATCGGTAAGCTGGTAGCGCTCTCCACTACGCACATAGCCTTAGCTGACTTTGCAGACGCTGATAGTATTATCATCGGGCTGGATAATCCCGCTTACGTATATGACCCTGAGGTAAGGGCTAGGTTCGCTTCCGGCAAAATTACTGCGGTGGGCGGAGGGGGCATCCTCAACCAGAAAATGGTCGTAGCTCTGCAGCCTGATCTGCTGATGGTTTCCGGTATGCCCGGCACTTACCTGCAAAAATACCAGTCCCTCATCAGTTCTGGCATCCCAGTGTTGATCAATACCGAATGGATGGAGCAGACGCCGCTCGACAAGGCGGAGTGGGTCAAACTGATGGCCGCTCTCACCAATCGTGAAGCCCTGGTCTCCACAAAATATGATACACTCACTGCCGAGTATCAGCGCATCGCTGCCCTGACCAACGAGCTTGAGCAGCGCCCCTCTATCCTGAATGGTTCACCTTTCCAAGGAATAATAGCGTTAAGTTGTCACTTAGCATACAGCAGATACGCCCCACACCGGCCTGGATACTACAAAGTCCGGCAGGCAGCGTGCTCTGTCATTCGCTGGAAGCGATGCTGAAGCAGTTGAAAATAAAGCAGGTGGAAAGCAGTAAAAAGGTGAGTAGCGAAGGATGAAGCAGCAAACAGTCACATTTTTTTCCGTAGACAAGTGGGGGCAAGGCTTTTTCAGGACTTTCTTTCTCAGTCTTATACTACTTTTTCCAACCGGTCTCTCTGCCCAGATATCTGATACTGTACTGCTTGAAAATATAGAGATACTGGGTATTCCCACTGAAAAATACGCCAGCGGCAGCAAAATTCAGCAGATAAATTCGGTAGCCCGGGCTAGCCTTCTTAACGGCAGCTTGCAGGACCTTTTACAGCAGGAAACGCCCCTCTATCTGCGGGAGTACGGCTTCGGTATGGCCTCCAACCTATCCTTATGCGGTATGGCAGCCAGCCACACGGCAGTACTGTGGAACGATATCAACCTCAACTCTTTTACCCTGGGCTCTACCGATTTTTCTAATTTACCAGTCTTTACGTTTGACTAGGTACAGGTGCACTACGGCGGCGGCAGTTCCTTCTACGGCAGCGATGCCCCTGGGGGGTAGTATCATCCTGAAGAGTGAGGCCAAAACAGCAGAAGGCTTACGGGTGTAGACTCACCAGACAGTAGGCAGCTTTAGACAGTACTTCGGCGGCCTTCAGGCCAAACTCGGCTGGGACGACTGGTCTTTGAACAGCCGGGTATACTACCAACGAGCTGAGAACAATTTTCCTTTTGAAAATACGGCTAAATTTGGCGCTCCAACTGAAAGGCAGGAAAATGCCGACCTGCAAAACTACGGACTGATGCAGGAGATCAGTTATCAGCCAAGTAGTAACCGTCGCCTTAGCTTGAATGCCTGGTACGAAGAAAGCGAAAACGGCGTGCTGCCGCTGTTGAGCAAAAACCTGAAACCTGAATCTTACGAGCGCATCACTGACTGGCATATGCGCCTATCTGCCCAGTTCCAGCAGCAGTCGGCCTGGGGTTACTTTCAGCTTACCGCCGGTTATGTGCGGGATTACCAGCAATTTGCCGATTACCAACTTATTCAGACCGATCGTACTTTGGCGCGCTTACAGTATGATAAAAAACTCAGCCCAAAGTTGAGCCTCAAAGCCGGAGCCGACTGGCAGTATATACAAGCTGATGCTGAAAACTATCGCCAGGCTCAGCAACAACACCGTACGGATGCCTTTGTGGCCCTGCTTTACGAACCGCTACAGTGGTGGGAGCTCAGTCTGAACCTGCGACAGGCCTGAGTGACAGGTTTTCAGCCCCCCTCTCGCCTACGCTGGGCAGTGAAGTCAAAATACTGGACCAGCAATCACAAAGTCTATTACTTAAATCGCAGGTGTCACTTAACTACCGAGTACCTACCTTCAATGACCTTTTCTGGGAGCCGGGTGGCAATCCTGATCTGGCTGCTGAGCAGGCCTGGTCTTACGAAAGCGGCTTAAACTATCGTAATCAGCGTTTTACCACTGAGGCTACCTACTTTAACTCCAGCGTTGAAGATTGGATTGTGTGGTTGGACCAGGGGAGTTTCTGGAATCCGCAGAATTTCCGAAGGGTACGCGTCAACGGACTAGAAACCAGCGGCTACTACCAACTGGATTTGGATCAACCGGCACTCAACTTCCGGGCGCACTATGCCTTTACTTCTTCGCTCAACCAAAGCCCGGTCAGTGAGTTTGACCGCTCCTTCAACAAGCAACTCCCCTATGTGCCCCGCCATCGTGCCGGGCTAAACATACGGGCAAAATACGGAGCATGGGATGCCGGACTTTTTAGCCAGTGTACCAGTCGACGCTTCCTGACCACCACCAATGAAAGCGAACTCGCCGGCTTCGCATTGCTCGACTTGCGGATCAACCGGCATTTGACACTGGGGGATACCGATTCCGATCTGAGTCTGCGGGTCAACAACCTGCTGAATGCCGATTACCAGAACGTAGCCCGACGGGCCATGCCGGGCAGGTATTTTGAATTAGGCCTTCAAGTCAGTTTTAATTAGTAATTATTTATTTAACCATTCATTCTTTTACAATGCACTTAAAAACAACTTTTCTCAGCACATTTCTCTTTTTGTGCCTCAACTTACTTGTTAGCAGTGGTGAAGATGCACCCGAGCCGGTTGCCGGTGATATCATGATCGTTAACGAAGGGAATTTCGGACAGGGCAATGGCTCTATCAGTTTGTACAACCGTGATAATGATATGGTTGAAAACAATGTATTTACCGAGGCCAACAATGGTCGCTCGCTGGAAGCAAGTATTCAGTCCGTCACCGTTCATGAAGAGACAGCTTTCGTCGTTTGTAATGCGGCTGATGAGATAGAAATCACCAATGCTACTATCCTGGAAGCACTACAGGCGCCCCCTGGAAGACGAAGACCTTATCAGTCCGCGCTACCTTGCAGTATCAGGGAACAAAGCATATGTGTCGGTCTAAGGACTATTTGATGCGAACTTTGCCCTTACCGAATCCAAAGTAGCGGTCATTGACCTGAGCGATTATTCATTCAGCAAATACATAGATGCAGCCGCCGGTCCAGAAGGTATACTGGCAGAGGGAGATCAGGTATTTGTGGCAAAAAGTTTTAGTAATGTCATGACCGTCATTGATACCAATACCGATGAGGTAGCCGAAGAGATCTTGCTAGAGGGAAGCCCCCGTTTGTTGGTCAGTAATAACAACGAGTTATGGGCAAGCGTAACCGGGGCAGTCTCACTGTTTGTGCAGATCAATCCTTCTGACAACAGCATATCAGAAACCATTTCGGTAGCCGATAGCAACAGCAACGGAAAACTCACTATCAATGAGAGCCTGGACACCCTGTATTTTATCGGAGCCGAACCTTTCCACTCCAACAGTACCACCATTCAAGAGCTGGCCCTTGATAATGCATCACCCAGTAACGAGACCCTGGTCAGTGGAGATAATTTTTATGGCATCGGCAGTGATCTTTTGACTAATGATATCCTGGTAGGCAACAGTAACTCTTTTAAGGGAGAGGGCACCATTATCCACTATGATGCAGATGGCCAGCTACTAGACACCTACGCAAGCGGCGTAGGACTCAACGGCTTTGTTTTCTAAGTTACCAAACTGACTTTTGTAAACTTATGAACAGCAGGCCGCAGATTGCGGCCTGCTTTTTTTTTACGATTACAAATGAAAACCTGTTAGCCCATACTAAGCTTCCAGTCTCCCAGCCAGTTTATTAGATTTTCTGACCATATCCTTAAGGCAGGATCTTCCAGGGCCATTCCCATTCCGTGTCCTCCCTCCGGAAAGACATGTAATTCTACCGGCACATCTTGCTCCAGGCAGGCACAGGCAAACATGAGACTATTCTGGACAGGTACTCCCTTATCATCAGCTGCGTGAAAAAGGAAAGCTGGGGGTGTATCCGCAGTTACATGTTTCTGATTAGAGAGTTGTTCGCGCATCCGCAGGTCAGGATTCTCTCCCAACTGAGCCTTCACAGACCCTTCATGAGCATGCTCCGTGAATGAAATGACCGGATAGCCAAGGATCAGCCGGTCAGGACGAGCCGATACAGTTACAGCCAGACTGTCTTCCGGTTCTAGGTGAAGCGTCGGCTGTGTAGCTACTGTAGAGGCCAGGTGTCCGCCTGCACTAAAACCCATAATACCGATACGATCAGGATCAAGATAATACGCTGAGGCTCTGCTTCTCAGAAGTCGTATCGCCCGGGTAGCGTCTGCATACGCGCCCGGGAATGGATCAGGATGTACCCGGTAGGTAAGCACGGCACCCACAATACCGTGCATAGCTAACAACTGGGCAAAAGGCTGTCCCTCGTGGTGAGCCTGCACATGATATCCTCCACCCGGACATATCAATACGACAGGAAATTGATAATCGTCGTAAAACTTTCTCTTCAAAGAGGGATAGTAAAGCCGTAGTCTCGGCCTGTACTGCTCATGGCTACCGTTGTTGGGAGAGTCATCCTCCCACAAAAAGATTTCCTCTCCCAAAAAAGGAGGTTCCGGATCTCTTGGTTTAGACTGCTGGACTGAAGCTGCTACCGCTCCCAGGGAGGCTGAGCCTAGTAACATTGAAGCATTGAACAGAAAATTTCTACGTTTAAGGGTTTTTTTCATGGTTGGTAAGGGTAATAAAAGTGATTGTAGATGAGCAATGTGATTACCCATTCAATGGTGTTATAATAAGAAAAATCTGGCATTCAGCGATGTTTTGGCCCTTTTACCTCGCTGCAACGGTAACATATATCGGCATCACTAAAATGAGAAGAAAATAAATTTATATTATTTTTATATTTTATATTGTTTTTATTACATTTGTACTGAATCAAATAAAATCAAAAGGCACATAATTATGAAAACCAACTTGAGTGTCAAATCCCTATTACCCTTACTATTTAGCATCATGCTGTTTTTGATCGCTAATTCCTGTACAGATGATGTGTTTGAGAAACCTTCTTCTAGCTCCAGGGTAAATACCAGTAGCGATTTGTCGTCGCTCAATAGTAGAGTAAGAATCCCTCAGTACAACGAGGCTCTCTCTATTAACGATGTAGAAATATCAACCCCCAATGCCCGACAACAAAAACCGGTAAGTATTCATTCTACTGTAGAACTACTGCTAAGGGCTGAAGTAGCCCCTCCTGAAATACAGGGTAAAAAGCTGCAGGCTTCGCATGTATTTATTGAAGGTGAATTAGCTTTTGTGAGTTACAACACCAAGGGTAGTGTCTACCGGGGTGGCATGGAGGTATTTGATATCAGCGATATAAAAGCTCCCCGCCTCATTTACCAGATGGTTGTAGAGGGGACGGATTACAGTTCAATTTATTACGAGGACGGCAAAATCTACTTAGCCGGTGCTACTGTAAGTACCGAAAGCCTTGGGCTTAGTTCTTCCGCTTTGCTGGAGATTATTGACTATCCTGTAAAAGCCGATAGTGAAAGTAAGGTCATTGATATCAGCAGTTTTACCGCTACTAATGTGAAGATAAAGGGTGAATTTATTTACGTAAGTTCTGGATCTCACGGCGGATTAACCCTTTACGACAAAAACACGCTGGAGAAAGTCTTGGCTACCGGTATGGATGATGCACGCTCTATTGCTTTTAACGATGAGCTTTACGCGGTGATGCAAGGAACTCCGGCCAGAGTTAAAATATACCGCACCAGTGATAATAGTTATGTCAACGGATTCAATGTAGGAGGTGCTGAGATACCTGAATCTAAGTCTATTCTCAGCATGAGTAGCGATAGGCTTTACGTGCCTGCTGGAAAAGATGGCCTCAAAATTCTCAGTCTCAGTGATGGGGCGTTATTATCACACATGAGTCTTCCTGAACTGGATGACGTAGAAGACAACCTTATCGTGACCAATGGGGTATCGGTGAACGGTAAACACGTATTTTGTGCAAACGGTGCTGCCGGTCTGTTCCTAAGTGAGCAACAGTCCGAACAGACTTCACTCATTGGCAGCGTAAACTTCCAAGCTTCTGCTAATTATGTAGCGAGTCGTGATCAGGTTATGTTTTTGGCAACCGGTACCGGCGGACTCAAAATCATTGAAATTGTAGCACATTCGCCTGAAAAAGAAGACTATGATGAAATAGGTGACTGGGACGAGGACGGTACGCCGGCTTATTTGTGCGAAGACAATGCCGCAATAACTTCAATTTTACGCAATAGATTGAATGCTGTATTTGTGAGCAAAGATAATATTTTGGAGAGAAAACCAGGGTTTTTCGCAGGGAACCCTATTACCGATGTCTATCTTACCAAAGATACGGATCTGGAGGTGACTTTCTACAGTGAAACTGCTGGTTACAAGAATATCCTGGGCTACTATGTGTACGATGCTGACAATCCGCCAGCTAGTGCTGATGAACTGACGAACATGACGCTCATTTTTCCCAACACATCAGCTAAAGGTAGCGGAGGTTGGCTACAGAGAGGTAATAAAGTATGCCTTACAAATCTTAAAGTAGGGAATGTAGTAGGTTTCTTTTTGATCGTAGATGGCTGGAAGGATGAAATCACTAACGGAATAAGAACAAGTTATACCACCAAGCAACTCAACACTGACTTACCGCAGCAATACAGGCAAACTTCAGTATTGCTAGGAGTTGAAGACGAAGATGCTATGGTGCTTGGTTTTGAAGATATCAAACTGCCGGGTGGTGATAAGGATTTTGATGATGCCTTATTCATTCTGGAAACTTCAACACCTAACAGCGTAGATTACTCCAGCCTGACACCTCTGGATTAACAGCATAAACTACCTGAAGCCAAGCCGCTCTTTTAGGGCGGTTTTTTTTATTTTGGGGCATGAAAAATATCATATCAGTAAGAGGCTTCACACCTCAGATTGGGAAGCAGTGTTTTATCGCTGAAAGTGCCCATATTATTGGCGATGTCATCATGGGTAACTACTGCAGTGTCTGGTTTCAGGCGGTAGTACGGGGAGATGTCAATGTGATACGCATTGGTGACTATACCAATATTCAGGATGGAGCGATTATTCACTGTACGTACGAGCAGGCGGCTACTCAGATTGGTAGTCAAGTATCTATCGGGCATCGTGCTATCGTACATGGATGTACGCTGGAAGACCAAGTGATGGTAGGTATGGGAGCTATCGTGATGGATCATGTCGTTGTACAAAGTGGAGCCATGATTGCTGCTGGAGCGGTGGTATTGGAAAACACTGTAGTAGAAGCCAATACCGTTTATGCAGGGGTACCTGCCAAAAAAGTAAAAACGGTGGGCGAAGATAATCGGGCTATGATGGAGAGAATCGCAAACAACTACACGAAATACGCGAGCTGGTTTAAGAACTCAGATGAGTTATGACCCGAACTATATTTCTTTTTTACAACTGGCGTATTTATATTTTAAATACTTTTCAATAAAATTGAAAATATTTATACACCTAACTATCAAAACATGAAAATTTTTAGCTTACAAATAATTTTGTCCTGCTTAGGCGTGACATTGTTTTTTGGTTGTAATACGGAAGCACAAAAGCAAGACACCGAGTACGGGTCAGTACAGGAATATGCTGAAGCCCTAGCCAAAGAGTATATCATTACTGATGGACATATTGATCTGCCTTTCCGAATGAAAATCGCCAACTTCCGCCTGGAGCGGGAATTCGTTGATCCTTCAGTCAAAACGGATGGAGATTTTGACTATGTCAAAGCCAAAGAAGGTGGTCTAGACGCTCCATTTATGTCCATCTACGTACCTGCCTCTTACCAGTCTAAATTTGACCATGAGTACGGAAACTTACTGGAGGGCGAGAAAAACCGCGCCAAAGAATTTGCCGACTCCCTGATCAACATGATGGAAGATATTGCCCAGCAATATCCGGATAAATTTGCTATAGCCACATCCCCTCATGAGGTACAAGCTCATTTTAAAAAGGGTCTGATTGCCCTGCCCATGGGCATGGAAAATGGTGCTCCTATCGGTGATGACCTGGCCAATGTGCAGTATTTTTACGATCGCGGCATCCGCTACATCACCCTGACGCACAGTAAAGTAAACCAGATTTGTGACTCATCTTATGACACAGTGCGCGTCTGGAACGGTCTGAGCCCTTTTGGTGAAGAAGTCGTAGCTGAAATGAACCGCGTTGGTATCATGGTAGATGTTTCACACATCTCGGATAGTACTTTTTACGACATTATGGAAATCACCCAGGCCCCGGTCATTGCTTCACACTCATCTGTCAGAAAATTTGTACCCGGCTTTGAAAGAAACATGAATGATGACATGATCAAGAGGCTGGCTGAAAACGGTGGTGTCATCCAAATCAACTTTGGCTCGACTTTCGTAGATAAGGAGTCGCGCGAAAAGTCTGGAGAAGTACGTGCCCATCTTCGTAACTGGATGGCCGAAAACAATCTATCCTTTCAGGACTCCGCCACACAGGCATATATGGAATTATACATGAAGGAAAACCCAACCTATTCTACCGTCAAAAAAGTAGCTGATCATATTGATCATGTTGTGCAGATGGTAGGGGTTGATCACGTCGCATTTGGCTCTGACTTTGATGGCGTGGGCGATACCTTGCCTACCGGTCTAAAAGATGCATCTGACTACCCCAACCTGATTGCAGAATTGCTGGAAAGAGATTATTCTGAAGAAGATATCGAGAAAATCTGCTACGGCAATGTGTTCCGCGTATGGAACGAAGTTCAGGAGGTTGCCCAGGAATTAAGCTAATACAGACAATCCATCATCATAAAAAGGGTTATAACTGTATGAAAAATTTCATCACAGTGGTAGCCTTATTTTTTGCACTTAGTCCTGTAGCCTACGGACAGCGGCTTGCCCAGCACAGGATGCAGGCACAAGTCGGCCTGAGCGGCATAGGCATCCTGGCCAATGTAGCCGACCGCCTGAATATGGCTGAAGCTGTGGAGGTAAACCTGACCCCTGCCCTGCACATGGCCTACGACTATTTTTACACCAATAATGTCAGCCTGGGACTGGCGGTAACCTACCAGTCTATCAGTGTTACCTATCGTAACTATACGTATGAGGAAAATGGACAGACCATCACCAACGACTACGGTACGCAGCTAAAGCGTTTTAATGCCAGCCTCAGGGGTCTGTTTTGGTATAATCCGGGCAGCCGGGTGAAATTATACTCAGGGCTAAGGCTGGGGTTTTCAAATTGGTCGGCCGACACAACGGTACCCGATCCGACATACGACCCGGACCGGTTTATCAACATTTCACTGGGGGCCAACTTCGCTCCACAACTTCTATTGCTGGGCACTGACATTGCCCTAACTCAACATATACATCTCAGTGCGGAACTGGCTATTGGTGCACCGTACTTTGCCTCAGGAGGGTTGACGTACCGTTGGTAGTTAATCTTGTCCGGAAGGTTGTTCTTCCATACCTAAAGCGGCTTTGATTGCTTCAATCTCACTACGGAGTTGCTGGTTTTCACGACGAAGCTGATCAAGCTCCGAGGCTTCAGTTTCAACTGAGGTTTGTGCTAAGTCCCGTTTCAGACTTTCAATCTGTCCCTGCTGTTCCTGGATGGCTTTGATGAGAAAGGGAATTAATTCCAGATAACTGATCCCCAGGTAACCATCACTACGCTCCTCTACCAGTTCGGGATAAATCTCGGCTAGCTCCTGTGCGATCAGTCCGTAACTGGGCCCGGCATGTTTATGATCTTTCCATTGGTACTGGTAAGGAACAAGTCGTAAAACCTGAGGCAGCGACGATTCTATTTTCTTCAAGTCTTCCTTAAGGCGCTGATCGCTGGCCGGCACCCCCGCCGTTACATTAACGACCCTGCCTTTATCATCTAATTCTATGCTGCTGATGTAGTCAGTTGGTGTAGAACCGTATATTGCGGCACCCGGTCCTGTATCGTTGAGGTGATTGTTATCCAGCGTGCCGCTGGTGATGTTGCTGGCATCAAGATCAGTCAATGCACTTCCATCACCACTCAGGGTGGTAGCATTCAGCGTTGTAAAAGTACCTGCTACCGGATTACTGCCACCGATAATTGTGCCATCCATACTACCACCACTGACGTTTACGGCATTGGTATTTTGAATGGCCATGCTGCCGAGCCCAAGGTTGGTACGAGCATCTGTTACGTTTGATGCTCCAGTACCACCATCGGCGATGGCCAGATCGGTAATATTGCTAATGTCACCGCCAGATATATTGACTGCGTCAGCATTCTGTGAGGACAAAGTCCCCAGCCCCAGGGTGGTAGCTGCATCAGTAGTTAATGTGAGCACCCCATCACTTGCAACGGTCGCATCTCCTGAAATAGTCACGGCATTGTTAGTGGTTCCGTCACCCATGATCAGGCTTGCGTTACCAAGCGTCTCCAGTTTGGTAATCTGGAGCGCTGCACCACTGGCCACATCGGCATCTGCCAACGTACCATCGGTGATCATGGCGGATGTTACACCGTCCA
>CAZZGE010000038.1:0-29724 GCA_964653665.1 uncultured Porifericola sp.
ATAGACAAAACTTTACCATTCGCTCCTACGATGTGGATTTTCAGCGTCGGCTGCGTCCCGATGTACTGTGCAGCTATTTTCAGGAAGTGGCCAGTGAGCATGCGTTCCGGCTGGGCGTGGGCTATCAGCAACTGGAAGCGCAGCGGATGTTATGGGTATTGTCGCGCCTCTTGCTGAAAGTAGAGATAATGCCGGCCTGGCATGAAAAGATCACCATAGAAACCTGGGCCAAAGGCACTGACCGCCTTTTTGCGCTGCGAGATTTTCGGGTACGCGATGCAGCGGGAGAAATCATATGCAATGCTATCAGCTACTGGCTTATCCTGCATAGAGACTCCCATCGGCCAGTGCGTACCGATCAGTTTTTCAGCCGACTCTGGCATGAGGAGGATGCCGTGGAAGCCACGGCCGGCAAACTCCCTGGAGCTGCCCGTGAAGCTGAAGTTTATGGTTTACAGGTACAATACGCTGACTTGGACTACAATCGGCACGTGAATAATTTGCGCTACATCGCCTGGATGTTCAACTGCTTTGATCTGGCCTTTTATGAACAGCATCAGCTTCGGGAGATGCAAATCAACTTTTTATCGGAGGTAAGGCAAGGGTCAGCACTTAGTATTTGCCAAGAGTCAATAGCTGATCATCATTTTTTAATCAGTGGTTTTGAGCAGGACAAAGTTTCCCCCTGTTTCAGCAGCATATTAGCATGGATACCCACCAAAAAACAAACCGGTTCGCTTTGATACTTCCACTATGGGGAAACATTTCTGCTTTTGAAGCATCTGGAGAAGGTATTTGATTCTTAGGGATTAATAAAAATAAATAAGATGCTTAACCAAGCACGTATTCTACAAGAAAGATGAGGTACTGCTGGATGCAATCGAGCGCGCCGATAGTCTACCTCTTGAGCATTCGTTTTGATTCCAGTGGGATGGTACTGTTCGTCAATCTTAGCAATTACTTTTGGTCTGGTACTCGTAATTGTTTTGCAGACTAACTCCCATACTAGTTCATAACAGGTCAACACGACCCCTTCCGTAGTTCGGCGCAGGTGCGGAAAGAGGCGATGCTCAATCGGATTATGCTATCTATTTCGCTGATTGGCACCGCACTTTTGCTGCACTACGGTTTCCGGCTGTTTGATCTTCTACCCGATCCTCAGGCGATCAACATCACTCAACAAGAGCACTTCAGCATTGACTACACCTTCTTCATGAACATTGGCTTTCTGATCATTTCAGGCATTCTACTTTACTTTGTTTTTGTAAGGGGAAAAGATGTAATGCACCACAAGGAAATAGCACCTAAAAGCCATACGTTGGAAAAAATACTGAAGTGGATTGCTCTTACCTGCTATCTGTGGCTGGCGGGTGGACTGATCGTGAAATTCCTGGTGTTCGGATAATTTCAGGCGCTCTCTTTTTTTTGATTTTGCGTCATATTCAGAAAGAGTACCACGTCCAGCATCGTGTGAGCAGCCATGGCCGAGATCAGTCCAATTTGTTGAAAAAGGTAGCCTATACCGGCGATGAACAGCACCATGGCTATCCCGTAGACGCTGATGCGCCAGTTGTAAGGATTGAGGTAACCATGTATTGCTACGAAAACGATAGAAGTCCACCAGAGACCCAACAGTGGCTGTAATCCACCCCGAAAGAAAAGCTCTTCGGCAAAGCCTGCACACAGCGACAGAAATAAAATGCTGCCCAAACCCAGATCCAGTTGGGCGATCAGGTTGTGGTAAAACCTCTTCTCTTTTTTGAAAAAATCCTGGCTGATGATTCCAATGGCCACCAAAGCCAACAGCAAACCATACCCCCAGCCCTATTCCGAGCTGAATGGGTACTGACATACCGCTGAGCAGCACTTCTGTAAAGCCCTTCCCCTGCACCGAAACAATTAGATAATAGCCTCCCAATCCAAAAATGAGTAGCGTGCTCACGCCCAGTCCCAGCACTTTATTTGTCATTTGATCAGCTTTGACTGATTTCTCTTTTCTGATAGCCCCATAGCTGAAGCAAAATGAAGCCGGTAATCATTCCGCCCAAATGGGCCAGGTTGGCAATACCCACACCTGCGCCGGTGTAGCTCATGTACAATTCCACCAGAAATAACAGGATGACCAAATACTTGGACTTCATGGGGAGCACAAAATAGATGTAAATCGGCACATTGGGAAAGATCAGGCCAAAGGCCAGCAACAGACCGTAGATAGCGCCTGAGGCTCCTAATAACGGAGTATCTATCCGTCGCTGCAAATAGTCCTGCACTACCTGACGGGATTCCTCCTGGTATTGGCTACTGCCGGGATTTTCTCCCCACTCATTTTTGAACTCGTTTACCTGCTCTGCAAAGCGGGGCGGCAGCGAATCCATATTTTCATCGGCAAATGCAATAAAGTCCTCGTAGGCAGGAGACGCCAGGTAGGTACTGACATCGTCTCGCAGCGTGTCGAGCTCCCAGCCACTAATACCCAAAAACAGCAGTGATGCCCCCAGACCACAAATCAGGTAGAAGAAGAGAAATTTCTTGGTGCCCCAGATGCTCTCCAGCGGCGAGCCGAACATCCAAAGCACAAACATATTGATAGCGATATGCCAGACTCCACCGTGGAGAAATAGTGAGGTCACGAACTGAGACCACCCAAAGAGATCGGACTGAAAGTAATGCAGGGCAAACTGGTCTATGATGCGGTTGGTATTAAACAAATACGTAATCAGGAAGGCCCCAATGTTGATGATCAGCAACAGTTTTACGCCGTTGGTGGATCGCTTGATGTTAGAAGGATCTATAGTTTGTGTATCGTTGCTCATAGTATTCTTAAAAGTGGTAGACGCCTCAAAAAATTATCAAGTGAACGTGACTATAAAGACATTGAGCACAGCCAATTGTTTTCAGAGCTCTACGGTGGCCATTGGTAATTTCTGATTATATATTTAACAAAGAAATTCGTTGCCAAGATATACTCTTCTGCTTGATTTTGTATGGATAGGTAGCAATCAGACATTAATGAAACCCATGAAAACTACATTTTACGTCTTATTTTTTCACCTTACTCCCCTCCTGTGCCATTCATGATGGTATGGTGGGGGGTAACATACCCAATGCGAATTCTGAATGTGTGAAATTGGGACTGGCTCACGGAAGTAGCAAGACCATCAAGGTATTGGATATCGGCAGTACGAACCGGGATGCATTGGTACTGGACGTCAAGGAAGATATGTATAATAATCTTCCCCTAGATGCGGAGCAGCAGTACACTTTTGTCACAGTAGACTTTAAGCGCACATTTTTTCCTCTCTTCTCCAGTACTCAGGTGGTCATGTCAGCAGATATACTAGATTGCAGCGGCGAAAGTAAGGACTTCAGATCTGAATTACCACTCAGGCCCAATGCCTATCCCGGCAGTCAGTTAGAGCCGGGCAAGGCCGTGGCCACGTCTAACGAAAGATACAGAATCATGTCCCTGGATATGACCGGGCTAAAAGCGCAGCGCATCGGGAAGGCGAATTGTAGAATCAAGGAATTGTCGTACAATGAGATTCTGGGAAACCTAACGCCCAGCACCGTCCGCTTACAGGGCACTTTCTACATCCTGGCACCAGGGGGATACTATCCGATACCAGAAAAACGGAGCCATAAACCAAGCGATCGTCGTTGACCCTGGCAGACTTTACATAAGACCGGTAGATGTAGAAGAAGGCCGACAGTTTGTCATGAAGCCAGAAGATGTCATCATACCGGAAGACCAATGCTTTGGTATATAATAGCTCAAAGCTTAGTTAGAGAAGTTGCTTCACTGTTCATAAAAGGAACATTGATCAACCACTCATGGTCCTGGTAGGATACGCTGAGTTGCACCGCTTCATCCGTTTCCTTCATGATTTCAGCCCTAACTTTTGGTATTTTTTCCTCCGAGGGCAGCAGCAGCCAAACGATAATTTCGGTACCGTTGATCTCGGCAGTGTAGAAGCTGGCGACATTGGACTCGTAGAGATTATACTCCGAGCTGTACCAGCCCTGTATCTTCGGATTTTCCTGTCCTTCAACAAAGTGAATGTCAAAATTTTGCTCACTGACGGGAATCACCGCCAGGTTACCCCACGGGTTTTTGGTTTTGACTACTGACTTTTTCTTAGTTACCTGGTTGTCCGGGTGCCAGTGCCAGAGCGCATCAATTTGCCGGGGCCGATCCGTGACGACTTTATCCACGACCACCCAAAATTCGCCCCGCACGTACATGAGAGCCCGCTGGTGGTTGACTTCACCTTCTACATCCTCAAAATTTTCAAAGCTCCCAGAGGCATAGTCAAACTCTTGGGTGATTTTATAATGATGTTGCGACAAGGGTGCTTGTGCATGGGTAGGACCTGCTTCCTGCCCTTTTCCGTCTATCAGCAGTACATTGTGCCCGGCACTGCTGCGGGCGTAGGGTCGGTATTTTTGCGCTACTTCACCGGTATAGGCAAAACGCCCGGCATCCACCAGCAGATCGCGCCCGTAAGCGGCTACTGACAGGTGCAGCTTGTCATTATGTTGATGACCGCTCCCCCAGGGACCTATGTCAAAGAATGACCAGTGTGCGTCGGCGTCGAAGCCACTGCGGGAGATCAGGTGCCCTGCCCAGGGAAATAGGTAGGAAGGACCCACAGCTGGCTTTTCTCCTGATTCACCGTTGGTGACGATGAAGGCCCAATCTGGCTGGCTGAATTTTTCAGCACCTTTTAGGATGATTTCCCGGTCACTGCCCCGATCGCCATCATTATTCAAGATCCGGTATCCACTGGGCCGTACGGCGTGGGCGATGTAGTGGTACATATCTTTCAGGGTGTGATCATAAAACGCCGGCAGCGGCTTCTCAGCCACCTGACAGATTTCCTGAAAAAGCTCAAAATTACGTAGCGACACATTGTGGTAATGGGAAGTTAGCTCAGTTTGTACACCGTCGGCGTACACCTGGTCCTTCATACTGGCCGTCATCTGCTCTACGGCATACTCCATCCTGGCATCAGATTTCTGGTACTCCGGAAAATAGGCTGCGACTGTCGCCAGTGCGGAGATTTCCATCGTCAGCCAGTTATTACCGCCGTGGAAGTTCTTGTTGTAATGGGCATGATCGGGTAAGCTGCTCAGGACAAGCAGTTTGGTGGCAGGTGAAAGGTGGTCGCTATTGATAAAGGCATAGAAGATACGTGTCCACATCTTAGCACGGAAGGATACCTCCAGTCCTCGCCATACCGATGTACGGCTTTTCACCGCCGGGTAGGGCATACTTTTAATGATAAAGTCGCGCAAAAACAGGTCAATGTATTCAGCGTACTTAGGATTACCCGTTTCAAAAAACACCTCCATCACCTGCCTGATCTGGCTGTGCCGGTTGGAAAGCCAGGCCCACTCGCGGTCGTTATTAGGTCCTTTGTAATACCAGTCGCGGTGGCCGTCTTCGCCGTAAGGCACCTTTCCTTTTACATTCTGGACAGTAAAAACATCCTTGAGGATGGTATCGGCAGCCGCTACCGTCCGGTCCGATGGAGAGGGCATCTCTCTCCTAAACTCCTGCGCATGTCCGCTTTGCCGATAGTACGCCAGCAACTGCTGACTCGCTTCGGTCATGTCGCCCAGTTCGTAAGCTGCTCTTACCTGTTCCATACCCGGATGTTCCAGGTCAAACTGCTGCAGCATGATACGGATTGTCTCGGGATAGCTCGCGTACAGATCTTCTGCTGTGGTAATGTCCCGCCAGCTTGGCTGGGCTAACAGGCTTCCGGAGATAAAAACGAGTAGTGGCATCGTTACAAATATGCGGGATAACAAAGAAAAGGCAATTGTATTAGGATGTTCACAAATCATGATAAAGCTGAATCGGTTTTTAAGTTGTTGCGAATAATTGCACAGGAGAAACTAAATTTCAGTAAACGAGGTCGGTCACGCTGTATTAATCTCCACATTAAGCTACCTTTGCTATGGAAAAGGTATTCAGTGTAACTGACTTTCTATCTGCATAACTGCTTTCCGTTTCTAAAAAAATACTGGGCGGCGTTCTACAAAGTAAGATGATCTTTTTTGCTATCTAATCCAAAAACCAGCAACAGCTCTAAGTATACCATAAGTTGCCCTTAACTCAGTGGTTTCAATTTCTGCCATTGATAGAGTAGCACCTAAAGAAGCTATCAATGTAATTCCAATAGCCCTTAAGTTAAATGGACATAATCTTTCTTTCATCTTGGACTTAAAGATGCATAAGACCAGAATTGTCGCAATAAAAATTGATAATAATATCCCATATTTAAACTTCATATTGATGCCCCTATTGTGAACAAATAAAAGGACCTCTACACATAAATTCTATATTAGTATATTGATATTACAAAGGGTAAATGCTGCCTCTTAATTCTCCACAATGCCTGAGGTTCCTTTGATTTTGGGTTCTTGGCCACCGCGGAGTACGCTGTTGCCGGAGTACTTTTGCCGCTGGTCAATGGCCATCTCCTGCCAGTCAGCTTCCTTCATCTGTCCGCTCTGCCCGTAAGCTGTCAAAGCATTCTGGAAACAAACCTGCTTCACGTGTTCTTCGGGCACACCCTTTTCCAGCATCAGGTTAGCGGTTTTGGGCACTGCCAGCGGGTCACTTACGCCCCAGTCGGCGGCACTGTTGACAATGATACGCTCGGGGCCGTACTGCTTCACGATCTCTACCATACGCTCACTACCCATTTTGGTGTGCGGATAAATAGAAAATGCCGCCCAGAACCCACGATCCAGTGTTTCTTTCACGGTTTCTTCATTATTGTGGTCTACCACCACCATACCCGGCTCCAGGCCGTGCTCCAGGCAAACGTCCATGCTGCGGGAGGTACCGCGCTTTTTGTCACGGTGAGGCGTATGGATCATTACTGGCATATTGACTTCTTTGGCGAGGTCAAGTTGCTGGCGAAAATATTTGTCTTCGGCAGGGGTCTGGTCGTCATAGCCGATTTCGCCCACGGCGACTACACCTTCTTTGCCTACGTAGAGCGGCAGCAGTTCCATCACCTGCTCGGCGAGAGGTTCATTATTGGCCTCCCGGGAATTAAGCCCGATGGTGCAGTAGTGGCGAATGCCGAACTGACTGGCCCGGAAGCGCTCAAAACCTACCAGGCTGTTGAAATAATCCTGAAAGCTGCCCACCCGGGTACGGGGCTGGCCTAGCCAGAAAGCTGGCTCAATAACGGCGACGACCCCTGCGGCCTGCATGGCTTCGTAGTCGTCGGTAGTGCGTGAAATAACGTGTATGTGTGGGTCTATGAATTGCATATCAGATTAAAGGTTTAAGGTTACAGGTTTTGTTCTTACAGGATCGTGATGAATCAGACCGTGATGAATCACGGTCGTACAGGATTAGGCGTTGTGGTAGCGTTCGCCGACATTTTCCCAGGTGAGTTGTTCGTTTTCAATTCGGTTTTTAATCTCCGGGTGTTCATCAAGAATCTGCCTTCCACCGGTGTAGGTATTGGCAGAGCAAGCCAGCAGTACCGCTTCTATTTCCAGCGGCTTGCCCTGCTTTACTGTTTTTTCCAGGTCGGGCAGGTATTCCTCGCTGAGGTAAGGAGCGACAAAGTGCCAGATTTCGGGGGTCACATCCCGGTGGGCCGCCCAGCGTTCGTGGGCGAAGTCAATCAGCATCTGGGCCAGTTCAGGGTTGGTACGCTGATCGGCTCCGTAGATTTTGTACAGCGGTTGACCCATAAACACGGCTTTTAACACCAGCTGATTCCAGGCCTCCTGTTCCATGTAGTCAGCCGGATAGGGATTGTGCAGGGCGATGGCGTCAAAGACATTGGTCATGTTGGTGCGTACGCCTTCCGCCGCGCGGCCGGTCAGCTCCTGGGGATGGGGCAGCAGCGGCAGGGCCGCGTAAATGGCCTGCTGCTCGTACATATCGGCCGTTTCGCACATGCGGTTGATGGTGAGCAGGTACTCTTTGGTATCCTCATGTGGCAGGAACAACAAAATATAGGTTCGTGCCAGCTGCGTCAGGTCCCAGCCTCGGGGATGAAAGCCTTTGCGAAGCTGCTCGGCCTGCTGTAGCGTTTCCTCAGTATAGTCTACCGAAGCTTTCCCCATAAATCGCGGGACTGAACTAAAAGAGAAGTAAAAGGTGCGCAGGTTCCAGCTTGCCCGAAGTTTTTCAGCTTGGGTATCCAGCCACTCAAGCCCTTCTTTGGTAGCTTTCTGCCGGATCAGGCTGTACAAAAACTCTTTGGCCTGGCTAAGATCGGTCTGGTATGTGGTTGTCTGCATATCAAAAATTTAAAGACTCGTAAGTTAAGGTTTATTTAGGATTAATGCACGGATGGCGGCGGTCTGCAGTTGACTGTTATTATAAATGATTGTAACGGGCTAATGTTAGTTGTTTATGGTTAACATATACAGGCCTCATTTGATAGATCAACTTTACAAAAATCGCTGAAAGTGTAAAGCCAGCTTATCGCTTTTCTATACTCAACCCAAAAAAAAGCACTGCCCGTTTAAACGAGCAGCGCTGATCTGCAATTTTCTAATTTGTAATTTTTAATCTTACAATTTGTAATCTACTGCGCCTCTATCTTGGAAGCGTTACGCTTGCGCTCATTTTCATTGAGGAAAACCTTACGCATACGGATATTCTTGGGCGTTACCTCCAGATACTCGTCCTTCTGTATGTATTCCAGGGCTTCCTCCAGTGAGAAAGTCTGCTTAGGAGCAATCTTGACATTGTCATCAGAGCCGGAAGCACGCATGTTGGTAAGTTTTTTACCTTTCAGGATGTTCACCACCAGATCGTTGCTGCGGCTGTGTTCGCCGATTACCTGGCCTTCGTAGATATCCTCACCCGGATCTACAAAGAACTTACCCCGGTCCTGCAGTTTGTCAATGGCATAGCCTGTACCCATACCGGTATCCATAGAGATCAATGATCCATTGATACGTCCCTGGATAGCTCCTTTGTAAGGCTCATAAGTTTTGAAGCGGTGGTTCATCACGGCTTCACCAGCGGTAGCGGTCAGCATATTACTACGCAGACCGATCAGTCCACGGGCGGGAATGTCAAATTCCAGGTGTTGCATGTCACCACGAGACTCCATGATGGTCATCTCACCCTTACGCTGGGTAGCCATTTCAATTACTTTGCCGGCCGATTCGGCGGGTACATCCACCACCATGTGCTCAATAGGCTCGTGGCGTACGCCGTCAATTTCTTTGAAAAGCACCTGTGGCTGTCCTACCTGCAGTTCGTAACCTTCACGACGCATGGTTTCTATCAGTACTGACAAGTGCAGAATTCCCCGGCCGTAGACCAGGAATTTATCTTCGCTATTAGTTTCCTGAATCCGGAGTGCCAGGTTCTTCTCGGTTTCTTTGAAGAGCCGGTCACGCAGGTGGCGGGAGGTGACATACTTACCCTCTTTACCGTAGAAAGGGGAGTTGTTAATGGTAAAGAGCATACTCATAGTAGGCTCATCTATGGCGATGCGAGGCAGTGGCTTAGGGTTTTCAAAATCGGTAACAGTATCACCAATCTCAAAATCATCCAGGCCGACGATGGCGCAGATATCGCCGCTCTGCACTTCGGATACTTTAACCCGGCCTAAGCCTTCAAAAGACTGTAGTTCTTTGATACGTGTCTTTTTGATGCTGCCGTCTCTTTTAGAAATTCCCAGATTAGCGCCTCCTTTCAATACCCCCTGGTACACCCGGCCAATGGCGATGCGCCCCACGAAAGAAGAATAATCTAGTGCCGTGATCTGTAATTGGGGCACACCTTCGCGCTGGGGAGCTTCGGGCACATGCGCTATGATAGCATCAAGCAGGGGCAGAATATTGTCGGCAGGCTTTTTCCAGTCTTCCGACATCCAGCCTACCTTAGAGGAACCGTACATAGTCACGAAGTTCAGCTGTTCTTCGGTAGCATCCAGATTGAACATGAGGTCAAACACCTGCTCTTGTACCTCATCGGGGCGGCAGTTTTCTTTATCTACTTTATTGACGACCACAATCGGCTTAAGCCCCAAGGCCAGGGCCTTGCCTAACACAAAACGAGTCTGCGGCATAGGTCCTTCAAAGGCGTCTACCAGCAGCAGTACACCATCGGCCATTTTGAGTACGCGCTCTACCTCGCCACCGAAGTCGGCGTGGCCCGGTGTGTCAATGATGTTGATTTTTACGTCATTGTAACGAACCGAAACGTTCTTAGATACAATGGTGATACCACGCTCTCGTTCCAGGTCATTGCTATCTAATATAAGTTCCCCGGTTTCCTGGTTATCTCTCAGTACTTTAGTGGCGTGAATGATCTTATCAACCAGCGTAGTTTTGCCATGGTCAACGTGCGCGATGATCGCCACATTTCTAATGCTTTGCATGTTCTTGCGTTAATTTTCTAAGAAAGCGCAAAAATAGCGGAATAGGTTCGATTTACGGGAACTATATTTTGATAATGTTTTGAAGAGAAGAGACGACGCATAATTTCTGTTGCACTGGTGTGTCAGGAACGAATAAACAAATAGGCTTTACTCGTTCCCTAGGGACGAAACAGGATTTGTCAGAGCAGCTTTCAGTGTATGATAACTGACCGTAGCCAGTGTAATGGCTACTCCGAAAATAAAAGCCAGCCCAAACCAATACCATTGCAAATCTATTTTATAGGCAAAATTTGTCAGCCACTCCTGCATAACTAAGTATGCAAAAGGGGCAGCCAACACAAAAGCGAAAGCTGTAATTAGTATGATTTTTTTTTGAAGCTTTTGAAGGATTTCCAAAATATCTGCTCCCAATACTTTACGAATGGCTATTTCTTTGGAACGATTCGCTGCCTGCAAACCAGAAAGGCCGAATAAACCCATACAGGCTACCAGGACACAAAAAAGTGTAGAAAGCCAGATAATACTTTGCCAGCGAAGGTAGTCAGCATACATCTGCTCCACCTCATCGTCCAGAAAAGCATAGTCCAGGGGTTGATCAGAAATCAGGTTCCTCCAGGTAGCTTCAAGGGTAGCGATGGTTTGGGAGATATCATGGCCGCTGAATCTGATCAGTAATACCCCCGAATAGCCTATCTTAAAGTAAGCAGGTTCTATCTCTCGCTCCAGAGATGCGATGTGTATGTCCCGGATGACGCCTATAATCCGGGCGCTATCTGCAGGGAAAAGCTCACCTACCGGGTTCGTATAACCTAATTCTCTGGCCATCGCCTCGTTGACGATGACAGCTTCCGTGGAATCACTGGCAATGTCCTGCGAAAAATTTCTACCGGCGATGATCTCTATACCCAGCGTGCTAAAGAAATCGTGCCTTACGTCGGCTACTGACGCAGAAATTTGTTTGTCCTCATATCCAAAATACATGCTGGAATAAAAACCCGGAAAACCACTGGCTGCCGTGATTTGCTCAATGCCTTTTTCATTGGCTAAAGCTTGCCTGAACCTTCGCAGCACCGTATTTCCATCAATATTCTCGTGATTAAAGGTGTTGACTTTGACAATAAATTCTTTGTCAAAGCCCAGATCTTTAGAAGTCATAAACTCCATCTGCTGATGCATCACCAAAGTGCATGAGATAAAGAAAATACAGACGGCGAGTTGTATCATCACCAAGACATTAGAAAAATTAATTTTGATCGGGGAAGCACTGTTTCTTTTCAGGATATGGCTCGGTAAAAGACGGGAGAGATAATAGGCTGGATAACTACCAGCAATCAGGCTTGTCAGTGATAAAATTATTAGAAGTACGATAAAAATTTCGCCTTTTGACAATAGCTCTAAGGAAAGCTCTCTCTGAGAGAATTCTTCAAAGGCGGGCAAAAATACCTGGACCAGGGTAACGCCTATAAAAAGGGCCATCAGCGTGAGTAGCTGTGTTTCCGCTAAATGCTGGAGCTTTATGGTCTTTTTACTAGCTCCCAATACTTTTCTGATCCCTACTTCTTTACTTCTTGCTGTAGAATTACTAAGGGTGAGTAGCACATAATTTATACAGGCAATAAGCAGTATTAGCAACGCCACCCCCCCTAAGATATGGGAAAGCTCCCGGCTTGATTTCTTACCTTTGGACCAGGCAGCAACCCCTTCCTCAAAATACATATCTGCTAAGGCGGTAAGCGAAATTCTGGGCTTGTTTTCGAAAGGGTAGTATTTATCGTACAATTCGTTGGTTTTGCTAATAACATCTTCCGGATCGGATTCAGCATGGAACTCCGCAAACCCATGAACAGAAGACATATTCCACAATTCATCGTCGGCGCATCTTCCACTCTCCATAAGAAGTATGATATTGGTTTGCAGGCTGGAATTGGCAGGCGCATCCCGGATGACCCCGCTCACTACAAATTCCATTTCCCGACTGCCATACAGCGGTCGGGCCTGCAATTGCTCACCGACCGGCTTATCGTTACCGTAAAATTTCTTTGCAACAGTTTCGCTGATTACCGCACTGTTAGGCTGCTGGAGCACCGTTTCAGGTTCTCCGGAGATTAAGTCAAAAGAAAACATGCTAAAAAACCCAGGATCTACGTACTGCACAACTTCTTCTGTCCTTTTACCCTTGACATCAAACAACAGCCTACTTTCGTAGTAGCGGGTAAATGAACTGATCTCCGGAATTTCTTCTGCCATAGCAGGAAGTAAAGGACAGGGAAGAATGGCAGATCGATTTACTTCATTCTTCCACTCATTTACAGACTCTATCCGGTAAATGCTATCACCCTTCTTATGAAAAGCATCAAAAGTGAATTCGTACTGGACAAACAGGTAAATAAGTATGCAGAACGCAATACCTAGGGCAAGCCCCACAATATTGATAAAACTGTAGAGCCGGTATCTTAGAAAAGACCGATAGGCAATAAGGAGGTAGTTCTTGAGCATGGTCTTCAGTTTGTATAAAGATATGAACAAACCCTAACATTATGCCATTAACATAACCTACTGATAACCATTGTATTACATAAAAGGTAGCTGAGACATTGCTTCAGAATGAAGCAAGCAAGTGTTTCAAAATAAGACAATTACCATCTGAGAATCTCCTTTCTACCGCGCCTGGTTTAATCTCAGGATCAGGGATGGTTTGGTTAATGGGCAAAATCATTTTCTATTCCCCCACCCGCTTGAGCATCATCAGGCGGAAGTCACTCGCTTCCACACCGGGAATTTCCAGGGCTTTATGGCATATTTTAAATGAAAAAAATGTACTTACGTGCCCGGAAATAGCTTATAAGCAAAAGCCAGAAAAACACCAATCTGACCAATCCAAAACATGAGCATACGCCAGGTAAGTACACTCTTAATTCTGCTTTCAGCCTGAGCTAAATCTGTCTTGGTAGCTAAATGTTCAGTATGCATCTGCTTCTGAAGCGAAACAAACTTACTGGCATCCTCATCTGAGAAGTTATACTTCTTCAAAAGGTTGTAGAAGCTAATTTCAGTGGTTTCTTCCATAATTATAAAAATAACAAAGTATAGGCAAAATCCTCACCAGAGGTATTGGAAAAAACGATATAACATAGTTATTCACACAAATTTAAGGTATTCCAGATCTTACCCGCTTGAGCATCATCAACCGAAAGTCAATGGCTTCGTCGCCGGGAATCTCCAGGGCCTTAAGCGTCAGCGTACCCTGGCCGGCAGGGAGTTGCATCAGGCCGGTATTCAGCGGCCTGAAATCTTTGACATATGACTCATCTCCCGGCACCCGGTTCGCTTCCTCGCCTTTCATAGGCGGGTCATGGGCTTCATTGACCAGAAAATTGTGCTTGGCACCCTGAAAGCTGAGTTGCAGAAGAGTGCCAACATCCTCGGGCTTACAGGTGTAGTACACTTCTACTTCGTATTCACCTGCTTCGGGCACTTCTATTTCCCAACTGATACTGTCCTCTATACTGGTCCAGTTTCTGAAGAAAGAGCAGTTGGGCCATCGGCTGGAGCGCTGAATGGTACCGTAGGCGATGCCATCCCGGGCGGGAATCTGGTAATAAGGATAATCAGGATGCCCAACGATAAAAGGGCGCATATCTTCCTCCGGTAACTCCTGTAGTGCGTCCTGCTCAAAAGCTTCTTTGGCAGTAGTCAGTCGCGCCAGCACTTCGGGATGATCTTCAGCCACATTGTTATACTGCCCCGGGTCAGCCACCATATCAAAGAGTTGTCCCTCATGGCCTAGACGAAACTGTTGGGAGCGTACGCTGGTACGGTCGCGCCAGTGGCTGACCAGCAGGCGGTCGGGCCAGTCGGTGGCTTCACCCAGCAGCAGGGGGCTGAGGCTTTGGCCATCCAGTGCTTTTTCCTGCTCCACCGGCACTCCGGCCAAGTCAGTCAGGGTAGGGAAAAGATCCAGTACGCTGCTGATCTCTTCTACATTTTTACCGGGCTCCAGTGTGCCTTTCCACTGCATAAGCAGCGGTGAACGCACCCCACCTTCGTCGGTAGAGCCTTTGCGGCCTTTCATATCGCCGTTCCAGCGCCAGGAGTTGGGGCCATTGTCGCTCAGGTAAATGACAATAGTATTCTCTTCCAATGCCAGCTCTTCCAGTGTTTGGGTAATCCGACCCACATTCCAGTCAATATTCTCACACATGGCCAGGGCAGCACGGGTAAAGTCAGGCTTTTCATTCTCTGGATCGCGGTGCAGGGAGTCCAGCGGTTTGTCTTTCATGCGGTTCCAGTATTCGTCAGGCACCTGCATAGGGCTGTGGGGTGTGTTGAAGGGCAGATAGAGCAAGAAGGGTTGTTCCTGGGTTTGCTGGATAAATTCAATGCCCTTGTCCGTCAGATCGTCAATAATGTAGCCATCTCCCTGCACGATCTGTCCGTTACGCTCCAGCATGGGGCTGAAGTAATAACCCCAGTGCCCGGAGGCGAAGCCATAAAAATCATCAAAACCCCGACCGTTGGGGTGGTAAGGATACTGCATGCCGTTGTGCCACTTGCCGTAGCAGGCGGTTCGGTAGCCGGCTTTTTGAAAGTGCTCGGCAAAGGTAGTTTCATCCAGGTCGAGCCTTTCACCCCCGGCAGAAGTGGAATAGACACCGCCTCTTGTGGCATAGCGTCCGGTGAGCAGTTCGGCCCGGGTAGGGGAGCATACCGGCTGCACATAAAAACGGTCAAATGATACGCCATTGGCTGCCAGCGCGTCAATATTGGGCGTACGCAGATTCGGGTTACCGTTCAGGCTCAGATCGCCCCAGCCCTGGTCATCGGTCATGATGAGGATGATGTTGGGCGACTGCTGTACTTGCCGGGTGGCCGGCGAACTTTCCGGACTGCCGGTGCAGGCCAATAGGCTAAAAAGTAAAAAATGTACTGCTGCCTGAATGCCGGGACGCAACAAAGGGGTCATGCTGGTGTTGTTGTATTGTGGCTTATATATGCCAATAAACATACAAATTAGCGATACTGCTTGCAATGATGAAAGTAGCCTTCATCAAAAAAGGCCAGGAGGCCCTGTCAGATATTTGTCATCAGCCTAAGCGGGGCCGCTCAGGCTGGTGACTGTAGTTGCTAATATCTCATAAGCATTATTCATCCTCGTAAATACCAATGTACATATTGCCATTGTTATCCATGGAGGCACGGTACATGCCAGCAGTGTTAAAGGGCATGGCGATATTTCCTTCTGCATCTACAGAAATGACTCCGCCACCACCGCCAAATTCTACCAGCTTATCTTCTACCACTTCGCTGGCTGCTTCCTGCAGGCTGGATCCTTTATATTTCATCAGGGCAGCGATGTCGTAGGCTACTACGGAGCGGATGAAGTACTCGCCATGGCCGGTAGCGGAAACGGCGCAGGTCTCGTTGCTGGCATAGGTACCGGCCCCGATGATAGGCACATCGCCTACCCGACCGTAGCGCTTGTTGGTCATGCCTCCGGTAGAAGTGGCTGCTGCAAGGTTGCCATCCTGGTCCAGAGCTACGGCACCAACGGTACCAAATTTTCTATCCGGAAACTTCTGATCCAGCAGTTTGCCCTGCCGGCTGTCTCTTGACTGATTGTCTCCATCATGATCCAGTTGCTGCTTTTCGGTGTCAATGATGCGTTGCAGTTGGTTGAAACGGCTATCAGTATAGAAATAAGAAGGATCTACCACTTCCAGCCCCTGTTCCTGGGCAAACTGCTCCGCACCTTTCCCAATCATCATCACATGGGTAGAGGCTTCCATCACGGTACGGGCGGCAGACACTGGACTTTTAATATTGGTAATTCCTGCCACCGTTCCGGCATTACGGGTAGCCCCGTCCATGATGGCGGCATCCAGCTCATTTTTGCCCTCGTTGGTAAAAACTGCCCCTTTACCCGCATTGAAAAGCGGTGACTCTTCCATCACCTGTATGGCGGCTACTACCGCATCCAGGCTGGTGCCACCGTCTTCCAGGATCGTATAGCCGGCTTTGAGCGCCTCTGCCAGTTTGGCACGATACCCAGCTTCACGTTCGGCTGACATATTTTCCCGCTTGATAGTACCTGCCCCACCGTGGATGGCCAGGGCTACTTTTCCGTTATCTTTCATCTGTGTAAAGGCCGGGCTGCAGATCAGTAGCAGTAGCGCAGCGTATAGTATTTTCTTCATTTCAGATTAGTTTAGTACGTAATGTGGCAAGATAAGGCAGCAATAAATTACATATGCTATTTCTCTAGAAGTCGGCTTTTCTTTTGCAATGCTGAAATGCTAGATGGTATATTTCTATAATAAATATAGGTGCGAGATTTCGATTTTTTAACTTGAAATATTTTTTGAGCTTCATCGTAGAAAAAGGAATCAGCTGCATATCTATTTTCAAAACTGATGGTTTTAAATACTTCGTTTTTACCAAAGAGGGTTCCAAATAACGTACAATCATCTACATGAATGTTTTTATGTGGATCATGCCTGTCTGCAACATAATAGTCATCATCTGTTACCACTACAGTTTCTGTTAGTGAAGACATTAAATCAGCGGTGCCAATTTCATTAAGGCAGGAAGAAAGATGATTTGGTTTGTATTCATCATCAGCATCGATAATAGTTATAAAATCACCTTTTGTAAAATGAATAGCTCTATTTATCGCTGATGATTGCCCCACATTTTTACAATGAATAAAGCAAATTTTATCTTCATGAAGCATGCAATAGTCAAGTAATTGGCTACTTAAGGCTGCATTACTACCATCGTCTGCCACTATAATTTCAAAATTTTCAAAGTCTTGATTTAATACCGAATCAACTGCTCTTTTAAACATTGTAAATGGCGTATTAAATATTGCCATTATTATAGAAATTTTAACTTTTTCCATTTAAATATTTGATGGTGTGCTACAAAGTATGGTGTTTCTGTATCAATCCAAAGTTGATGTAAAAGAAAGTCATCTCAAAAGCTATCACACGGTTTTCTTCTTTTTTTGGGAAAATTTCATAACCTTCTAAATGCCCTTATGACTCGATGTCGCAATCGGCAATTGTTACCTAGTTTCGGTCATCCGATTCTGTTTTCATTGATATAAAATATCTGTAACACTATGGCTATCAATATTTTAAATCACCATACTTCTCAGTGCACCTCCTAATATTTTAGATGTTTTTATCTTCTTTGATGCTAGTTTAATTTATCACTCTAGGTAGCGTTGAATTATTAATCTACCCATGGTCAGTGCGGGGCACCCCGTGCTCACGCTCACTGTAATTGAATGGTGAGGGCATTAGACTCGGGTACGATTAAATTTCTGTGCTCTCTAAACAAAGATGGGCAAAGGACTCAAGTCCAAACCTCTCAAGCACAAAAAAGGCGCAGTAGCCATTTCAATGCGCCTCTTGAAGAGCAGAGCTTTAGCAGAGTTTACATCATTGCCAAAGCTTGTAAACCGGATTAGTAAGGTGGTCTGAAAAGCTTCTTCAGCTTTTTCTTAGCTTCCTGCTCGATCTCTTCTTTGGTTTCCTGCACTTCTTCTTTTACCTGCTCTTTGGCCTTTTCAGCTTCCGCATTGGCTTTTGCTTCTGCTTCTTTTTTCATTCTTTCTGCTTCCGCTTTAGCCTTGGCTTCTACTTCCGCTTTTTGCTTATCCAACTCAGCTTTAAGCTCCTCCTTCTCCTGCTCCACTTTTGCAGCTACTGCCTGCTTGGCAGACTGAGAAGTGCTTTCGCCGGCCTCAGCACCGGCCAGGCTTACCTTAGGATCGTCATAAGTACCACCGATTCCCAGGTTCAGCTTGATATCAGAAGATACAGCACCATCCATCCCCGTTAAATTGGCGATGGCATTGTTCACCGCAGAACCCACCGCTCCGGCCGGGATGTTCATCTTGGCGACATAGTCAATACTGCCGTCTATGCCATTACTGCCGGCCAGGGTCGTTTTGAAATTACCGATGTTGACGTCAAAAGGCTCTACGAATACCCGCCCGTTCTTGATTTCGGCGCGAATAGTCACATCGTTCAGCGTGATGCTGTTCGTGTTATTGAGCTTGGAAACCGTAGTGATGGCCGAAACCAGCTTGGAATCTTCTACCGCAGCATCATCCACTTCCACGATACCTTTGCCGTCCAGCGTACTCATATCCGGGCTCATATCGGGCATTAGCAGACCCGCCAGGCGGAAGTTGGTAGAAAAGGTGCCTTCCATATTCTTGGCAATGGGTGCCAAAGCCTGTACGGTATTAAAATTTGTATAAGCCCTGCTTATGGCCAGGTCGGCAATGTCCAGGTTGAAGTCAAAAGTAGGCTTCTGCAGGTCGCGGGGATCGTATGCACCAGTCATAGCGAACTGTCCGCCCAGGGTGTTGAAATCCAACTGATCCATGCGCACTACACCATCACGCACGATTAGCGTACCTTTGAAGTTATTGAGCGTCAGATCATCGTAGATCACTTCGGCAATACTGGAGTTGAAGACAAAATCAATGTCACGGGGAATCTCTACCACTTCCAGAGGAGCAGCGGCAGTATCTTCTTCTACGGCCTCGCTGTCTCCGGTCATAAACTCATTCAGGTTCATCTTGCCCGACTTCAGCGCCAGTTCTCCACACAGGGTCTGATTTTCTCCAAAGATGTAACCGATGTAGTTAGCAATAGACCCATTCATCCGCAGATCAGTGTCACCGGCAGCGCCGTCAAAGTTGCTAAGCGTAATGCTGCGAGGGTCAAACGAACCCCGAGCGTTGTCAATGGTAAAGCCCTGGGGGAAATCTTCAGCTACATAGCGGAAATCCTGTACTTCCATAGAGCCGGAAGTTTGCAGTGCCTGGTAATTTTCGGCTTCCACATCCGACATTTTGCCCTGGGAAGCAAGTTCCGCCCGGATCAGTCCTGCCAGTTCCATACCTTCCATTGGATAGATCTGGGTCAACGGCGCCAGGTTAAGGGCACCTTTTACGTTCACATTCCAGGTGTAGTCCTCCAGGTTGGTCAGCACCATGTTGGCAGAGAAAGGCTCGCCGGCCAGTTGCATGTAAAAGTCATTGAGGCGTACCACCGTCTGCGCCAGTTTTCCGGTCTCGTTAACTACGGATGAAGCAAAGTTGATATTCTCCAGCGGAGGATAGTCACCGGATTTTACATAGCCATTCTGCATGTTCATCGCCAGGTTGACCTGCGGAATCTGGTTGGTGGTAGTGTCGTAAGTGCCCTTGGCGGCCAGATTCATGTCAAATGCTCCTTTCATGCTAAGGCTGTCCATCGGGAACATGCGGTTCAGTTCTTCCAGATCCAGTTCCGCCTGGGCATCGGCTTCAATGTACGGCTTGTCCAGTCCTCGCATGAGGAAGCTGGCTTCAATGGGATTGTTGCCCATTTGCGCGTGGAAGGTTTCCAGGTTGACGACAGTGTTGTCCAGGTTGCCATCTTCGCCAGTTTCTACCAGCAGGTCCACGTCAATGTTAGTCACTGCTGTTGGCAGGTCAGGGTACTGGAACATGGAGTTGGCCGTAGCTAATTGCATTCTGAAGGCCGGTATGGAAGTATCATTATAGGTACCCCGGACAAAGCCGCTGAAGTCTACCGTTCCTTCGGCTGTAAGCCCTTGGAAATCAGATTGATACACACCGGGCACCAGGGAGAAGAGACTCTTGAAGGTATTGTCCTGAGCAGTATAGTCAATGTCCATCACCATATCATCGCCAGGCATGGCAAAGAAACCATCAAAGCCCAGGTCAAAGTCATTGACGGCTACCGTATTATCTTTGAAGGTAAATTTCATTTCCAGCAAGTTCATCTGCATGGTCACATCAGCGTCTACCTGCTTATTGGTCATGTATTCTACCCCGTCGTAGTTGACGGTCAGGCGCTCAATATCAGAGATCGTCTCCATATCAAACACGTCCAGTGTAAAATCACCGGTACCGGTATGATTTACATTCTCGAGCACCATTAGCATGGGCAGGGTCAGATCCTCGTAGATGATATTGCTATTCGTGACTTCCCAGTGATCAATGCCGATAGAGAAGTCAGAAGCGGTTGTATCTGCCGGAGCCGCCTTTTCTTTTTCGGAAGCCACCGTAATGTCATAGTTGGCGCTGCCGTCTTCTTTTATGTAAATGAAGAGGTTTGCACGATCCAGGTTAAGTTCGCTCAGGCGAGGCTGCTCCTCAAACAGTACGCTCTTCAGATTCACCACCAGTTCAAAAGTACCCACCGACACCAGGGTATCTCCCTCAAAAGGTGCCCGGTTAGCGATTCCGAAGTCTTCCATAGACACGGTAACATGGGGGAAGTTACTAAATAAGGAAAGATCAAAAGTGCTGATGTCGTAGTATACATCCGCGTTAAGATTTTCGGCCAGGGCTTGATCTACCGCTGCCTGTATGTCGTCTTTATAAATGACCGGAACGATGATGGCTGCCAAAAGAATCAGGCCCACTACACTCGCCAGTACAATCAGTATTTTTTTCATGGTTTTCAGTGTTAAAAATCTTGCTGTGAAGTTAGGCAGATGCCTTGATTGCTGTTACAGACATCTGGTACATACCTCACTATGTAAGAAAGCTGCGGTAATTCATCAGTCACACAAACTGCAAAAGCTTCAGAAAAAATATATTCAAAAAACTACTATATATACCTATGTGTACGGTTAAGTAGAAATGATGTTGATGGGCTCCCATGGCTACTGAAATGACTAATCGTCCTGAAGAATATTTCCTTATTTGTAGACAAGCCTGACTGGTACTTTTCAGAAATAAAAAAAGCCCTACCACGCAGCAGGGCTTAACTTAAGATTCTTCGTTCAGCCAGCCATCAACTAATCATTCTCGCCGCTTTCCTCCATAGCAGGACTGTCAGAGGCCTTACCTTCTATCATACCGTTTTGAACCAGCGTCATTTCATCAACCAGATGACCAGCATTGGCAAATTTATCAATGATGAAAAGTGTGTAGCGGATGTCCACGTTAATACATCGCTGCAGTTCATCCTCAAAAGCAATATCACCACTCATGGCTTCCCAGTTGCCGTCGAAGGCGGTACCAACAAGATAGCCTTTGCCGTTGATAACCGGACTGCCCGAGTTACCACCCGTGATGTCGTTGTCAGAGATAAAATTGACCGGCATGGTATTGTCTTCCAGTGCGTAGGGACCGTAGTCTTTTTCTTTGTACAATTCCGTCAGTTTATCCGGTACCTGGAACTCATCATCGTCCGGATCTTTTTTCTCCATCACGCCTTCCAGCGTGGTGTAGTACTGGTAAAGGACACCATCGCGAGGTTCGTAAGGTTGTACAGTGCCAAAGGTCAGGCGCATAGTTGAGTTGGCATCGGAATAGTACGCTCTTTCTGGATTCATCTTCCGCAGGCCCTGCACGAACAGACGATTGTTATTTTCCAGATCGCCATACGTCTGACGGAGCGTAGGGGCAATTTTCTCATAGTAGTTATTCATAAACGACTGTATCGCCGCAAAAGCCGGATCGCCCTGCAATTCTTTGAGCTTAGGATCATCTAAGAAGCCCATCAGTCGGTCGTAATTGGTGAATACGGACTCTTGATAAAGGACTTCGGCCCACTGCTCAAAAACACCGTCGTATTTTTTCTCTACCTGTTTAAAGATATTGGGCTGCTGATTTTCCGGCGCGTTTTCATGATACATTTTCAGCAGAGCAGCAAATACTTTTTTGTCAGTAGGCGGATTGTAATCTTCATAAAACGCGTCGGCAGCTTCATGCAGAGAAGCAGTGAGTTCATCTATTTTGGCCTGCACCGCTTCGCTATCAGTGTCCTGCTGCAGAAGTCTCTCCAGTGCATTGAAACGATAGGCGAAGGGCAAGATCTCGGTGCCGTAAACAGCTTCCGTAAGGTAGATGTAAGAGGTCTGGTAATTGTGCAACTGCTCGTACGCTGCCTGAATATTCTGTAGTACAGTATCGTAGGCGGCCCGTTCCTCGGGCATTTCCGCCACCCAGTCGCGAAACTTCTGCTCCAGTTCCCGCTTTTCCTCTACAATATTCAGGTTCTTCAGTCCCTGGCTTTGCCCGATAAAATATTTCCAGTAGTTACTCACCCGGGCATACTTGGAGGCATACTGGATTCTAATCTGCGGATCGCCTTCCATGTCACCTTTGATGATCTTGAGGCGGCGATCACGGATCGCTACCCGGGTGGGGTTGTTGATGTCCAACTGCATCTCTACGCCATATGAAGTAAGAAAACGGTCAGTACTGCCGGGAAAGCCAAAGACCATGGAGAAATCGCCCTCTTGTACGCCATCCAGTGATACGGGCAGGTGGTGACGAGGTTCCAGTGGCACATTGTCTTCTGAATACTCGGCCGGTGAACCGTCAGGCGCGGCGTACACTCTGAAAAGGGCAAAGTCACCGGTTTGGCGGGGCCACATCCAGTTGTCAATGTCACCTCCAAATTTACCAATGGACTCAGGTGGTATGCCTACCAGTCGTACATCTTCGTAAACTTCGTAAAAGAACAGGTAAAACTCATTGCCCGAATAAAAAGATTTAACTGAAGCTTCGTAGCCGGTTTCTGCCTGGGCGTCTTCTGCGATCTGGTTACTCAGCTCTGCAACGATAGACTGTCGCTGCTGGGCAGTCATGTCTTCGCTCAGCACCTCTTGGAAGCGACTGGTTACATCCTCCATTCTAACCAAAAAGCTTACCTGGTAATCTTGCACGTGCATTTCTTCGTCCGGCGACATAGCCCAGAAGCCATCGCTCAGATAATCGTTTTCTACCGAACTGAGGGCTTGCACCACGCCGTAGGCACAATGGTGGTTGGTCAGCATCAGGCCCTGGGGAGAAATGATCTCGCCAGTACAGCTACCACCGTTGATTGCCACGATAGCATCCTTGATACTGGAGTTGTTAATGTCATAAATATCTTCGGGGCTAAGCTCCAGGCCGAGTACTTTCATTTGCTCATAGAGCATGAGTTGTTTGATCTGGGAAGGTAGCCACATACCTTCATCAGCCATATTGCTTAGCGGTAAGCAGAAAATAATGGTCAGGCTCAAAATTAATTTTCGCATAATATGTAAGTTTTGAAGTGTGCTGAACGAATAGCCTTCAAAAGGCGTCGATTGAAGCCTCGAGAGAGTCAGATCATTGTTCAATCTAAAGAAGTAATAAACCTTACTAATATTACAAATTACAAAGTCAAAGGTTAAAAAAGGACATGAAAAAACCTTGAGCGATTTGTCTACCCTCACAGTTGTAATTATCCGAAAGCAAAGCGGTTGCCTACGGATGCCCGGACGGCCAAGGAATCAGCTGTGACCGGTAGTAGTTGATGTCCATAGCCTCCAGATATTCGGAATGTGCCGCCAACCGCTCCCGGTACTCTTCCCAATTCCGGGTTTTGGGAGCTGTCCAGCCGATTTCGGCATAGCCCAATACGCGGGGAAACACCATGTACTCCAGATCATCCGGATTGGTAATGGTTTCTGTCCAGAGCGGCGCTTCAACACCGATGATGTCCTCTTGGCTGACCCCCTCAGCGACTTCGGAAAGGTCCCAGAGATAGGCGCTGTCTACTTCAACGTAAGCGGCCCAGCTTAAACCCAGTTCAGTAGTGGAATCGTATTTCATGTCCATGTAAGCGTGTACTGCCGGAGACATCAGCACCTTGGCGCCCTGTTCTACTGCTTTCTGTGCATTCTCCACATCGGCCCAGTGCTGTACTACGGTTCCCTCTACTAACTCAGCATTGGCGATTTCGTCCCAACCCATCACCTGCTTACCGTGTGAGCGGACGATTTCCTGCGCCCGGTTGATAAATTTTATATAGTCATCCTCAGGAGTCACATGCGACTCGTCGCCGCCGATATGGAAGTATGGGCCGGGGGTCAGGGCAGCAATTTCACGTACCACATCATCCACAAACTGGTAGGTGATTTCTTTGTCCACGCAAAGCGTACTGAAGCCCACCTCTATGCCGGTATACATCTCAGGAGCCTTGTTATCGCAGTTTAGTTCAGAGTAGGAAGCCAGTGCCGCATTGGTATGGCCGGGCATGTCAATCTCCGGCACGATGGTGATATGCCGCTCCTGTGCGTAGGCTACGATATCGGCATATTCTTCCTGCGTAAAAAAACCGCCCTCCCCACCGCCTACAGCAGTACTACTGCCGACATTGGTTAACTCCGGCCAGGATTTGATCTCTATGCGCCAGCCCTGATCATCCGACAGGTGCAGGTGCAGATGATTGAATTTGTAGTAGGCAACCTGGTCAATGTAATCTTTGACCTCCTGCGGGCTGAAGAAGTGGCGGGCAACGTCCAGCATCACGCCCCGGTAGGCATACTCCGGGTAGTCACGGATGGTGCCGGTAGCAATATACCAGGGCCTTTCCTGCGACGTTTGAGCTTCTAAGCCGGAAGGAAGAAGTTGCCGCAACGTCTGAATTCCCCGGAATACACCTTCTGCGGAATTGGCGTGTAAGCTTACGTTTGCAGCTGTGATTTCCAGCACATAGCCCTCTTCTCCCAGCTGGTCGTCACTGGCAGAGGCATCGAGAAAAATATGTCCAGCATCAGGCGCTGCTTCCGTGCTGATGACTTTTACATTTAGGCCGGTAGAAGGGTTAAGCTTGTCGGCCAGGTATTGGGCGGCATTCGCCAAGGCTTCTGAGCTTCCCTGTACATAAATATCGGTATTTTCGTTCAGTACAAAAGCCTGGTTGGTGGCTGATACTGAAACAGGTTTAGGAATAGTAGGCTGCTCTACCAGGTTGGTAGTGATGGAGGACTCCGGTGGAGAATCGCAGGCAAATTGGCATGCAAAGATTACAACAAGTACCAGCGTCCAAAGGGATTTTTGAGGGAATTTCAAGCTTTCTTGTTTTGATGAAACGGCCAATTTAAAAAGTATTTTGAACATGCCAGAAAGATTGTCACGCTTTCCTCTTCACCTGATATCAGAATTAGGTTGAATCCTTTATTTTTACGTCCATGAAAAATGATAAGATTGCAGTAGTGGAGGAAAAGACCATAAGAAAATTCGGTTTTACGAATATCGTAAGCGTATCTACTTCCTACTTAAGCTTTTGCTGCTGGCCAGCTTGCTGTACGTCAACTTTCATTTCGGAGACTTTCTGGAAGAAGAGAATTGCTACACCCGCATCCTGCGCTCGGTAATTTTTTTTCTGACAACCCATCTGCTGGTCTCACTGGTCAGGATCGCCATTGTGTACTTTATATATCATCAGAAAAGACCTGAAGGAGCGGGAAGAAGATAATGTTGTACTGGCCATCAACCGCGTTGCTACCCTGGTATCCGGGGCAGCTTTCATCGCGGCGTTTTTCCTGTTGTTTGAGATTACCTGGCAAACCTTCTTCACTTCCTTTTCCCTCGTAGCTGTAGCCTCCGTGATCCTCACCAAAGACTACATTTCCAACATGGTGAACGGTATGTATGATCTTTATCGTGACCGACCGCTTTGTGCTAGGAGATTTCGTTAAAATCGGCAATCATGAGGGTAAGCTGATTAATATTACGCTGAGCAGCGTATACCTGCGTACAGAGGAAGGTGATTTTGTGGCAATTCCCAATAATATTGTATGCGCAGCTGATATCGTCAATTACAGCCGTCGAGAAGACGGACTGGTGACCGTAGCATTTGACATCAAGCCTTACCTGATGAAGGAAGTAGCTCGGCTGATGGATGCTCTTATCACGGCAACACAAAACCACGAGCAGTTCATCAAAAAGTGTAGTTACGAGCTGATGGCTCGAGACATCACTACCGATAAGGTTCAGGTAAGTTTCCACTTCAATTTGAAAATTCACGACCCAGAACAGGAGCAGGAGATCAAAATGCATACCCTTCGCCAGGTTTCTCATGCCATTGCCCAGCTTTCCTAAGGAGTTGGTGCGCTACTTCAGCTTTTCGTTTTGCCAGTGGCGGTCACTATCGCGGCGGGATTTCTTTTCCATATTTTTTTGAAAAGCTTCCGTCAGGTTGACACCCGTCTGGTTGGCCAGACAGATAACGACCCAGAGCACATCGGCCAGTTCATCACCCAGTTCTTTACCTTTGTCACTCTCTTTGAACGACTGCTCCCCGTACTGCCGGGAGATCAGCCGGGCTACCTCGCCCACCTCCTCGGTGAGGATGGCCATGTTGGTCAGTTCATTGAAATAGCGGACACCAGTGGTTTGTATCCACGTGTCTACTTGCTGCTGTGCTTCTTCTATGGTCATTATTTCCTGTCTTTGGTATCAATACTAATGGTTACCGGGCCGTCGTTGACCAGCCCCACTTTCATATCGGCGCCAAACTCGCCGGTAGCTACTTTTTTGCCAATCTGTTGCTCAGCCGCGGCAATGAACTGCTCATAGAGCGGAATGGCTACATCGGGCTTAGCGGCTTTGATATAGGAGGGACGGTTGCCCTTTTTGGTACTAGCATGTAGGGTAAATTGGCTGATGATCAACATATCACCATCTATATCCTTCAGGCTTTTATTCATTACGCCGACTTTATCATTGAAAATACGAAGGTTAGCTAATTTACGGCTCAGCCAGCCGATATCTTCCTGGCTATCGGCATCTTCTATACCCAGCAGGATGAGCAGGCCGGGGCCGATTTTTCCTTTGACTTCATTTTCTATGGTGACATATGCTTCGGATACTCTTTGTACGAGGGCGATCATTGGGGGCGTTGAATATTATAGGTTTAAGGTTCCATTCTGTCTTTTGTGTCTGCCTAAAATAGCTTGCCATAACAGTAACATAATCTGAAAATAGAAAAAGTGCGCTGCCAGTAGGCACCTGCTTAAGCCTTTGGCTCATACTCATTCGCCAGTACCTCTATCTGAGCCGACTCAAAGAGGTGTGGCCCCTTACATTTTTGCTGAGCAGCTACGAGCATAGCTTTGGCTACCGTTTTTCCATGAATGGGACGGTAATTTCTGAGCTTACTTACCATAAATGGCGAAACCGCCTGCATCACTTTCTGGGCTATTTTCTCTCCGTTTCTTTTTTCCTTTCGGTTTCCCAAAAGTATGGAAGGCCTGAAAATATGCAAAACAGTATACCCGACGGTCGCCAGTGCCTCTTCTGTTTCACCTTTGACCTGATTATAAAAGAAGCGGGAATTTTTATTGGCCCCCATTGAAGAAACCAGCATATACTGCTCGGCACCATTTTTACGGCACAGTTCGGCCAGCTTAAGCGGGTAGTGGTAGTCTACCTTACGAAAAGCGAATTTGGAGCCAGCGTTTTTCATAGTGGTTCCCAGGCAGCAATATACATCCTGTACTTTAGGCAGGTCTTCGGCTCGAAACTCATCATAGTCCAGTACCAGTGGCTCTACTTTTTCATCTACAGTATCTACTTCGCGCCTTACCAGCAAATAGATCTTTTGGTAGTAATTGGATTGCTTTAGTATTTCTACTAATTCGCTTCCGACTAGCCCGGTAGCTCCGGCGATAAGCGCAGTGTTTTTTTCCATAGTTTGGGTTAGTTTCCCAGGGTACGATTCAGTAAACGGTCAAAATCATCTTGACTGGGCTGTACTTCAGAAGCAGCCCGATCTACTATTATTGCTCCCCCTTGATTAAAAATATGAAATGAGAAAATGAAGTTTTTAGAAAGGTCAAACCAGCCCGTCATGATACCAAATCGCAAATCGTTAAGGTGAATGCCCTGCTCAACTTCTTTCATCGCGTAAAAGCGCTCGCTAAAAACCATGAGTTCGCGGATCATTCGCTGCTTATCCGGGGAGGCAGCTTCCAGATAGGGCCGGAGCAGGGCTTCATTCTGAGGTAAGTATTTGAATTCAATATGCCAGTCATCATCCAGCAGAGAATAGTAACCTATGTAATAGCCCGCTCCACTCTTGACGACCGTTGACCATAGGATGTTATTAAAAAATGCGGGTGAAGTCATGAACTTTTGGTAGGCAATATGCTGCTCCCGCAGGCTGGCAGTGACCACATTACTTACATGGACTTTCACTGCGAAAGTAATAAGCAGATAGACTGAACTGATACTCAACCCTACGATGACGGTTCGCCTCCTGCGCAGTGATCTTTTACCCATAAATAGCACTGTTATCGTCACGATCAGCAATGGCAGTGTAAAGAGCGGGTCAATGATAAAGATGGTACGCCAGGCAATACGCTCCATACTGAAAGGGTAGAGCAGCATGGTACCATAGTTGGTACAGCTGTCTAGCAACGGATGTGTAATCAGCCCCCAGAAAAAGAGCATCGTCCAGTTGCTAAAATTAGCTGATGATTTTCGTCGGTACAGCTGATGTACCAGGTATCCGAAGAGCGGTGCCGCCACTGTCAGTACAAAAAGTGAATGCGAAAAGGTACGGTGCCAGAGCGTACTCTGCACCTCGCCCACAAAAAAATTAAGCACCACATCCAGGTCGGGTATGGTGCCGGCTACAGCGCCCCAGAGAGGTGCTTTATTACCTATTTTTTTGCCCAGTATTACTTCGCCTATGGTAGCACCCAGGACGGCCTGCGTTAGTGAGTCCAATCTTTTGTATTAGCTTTTAGCAACCCATTCGTCCAAAAGCGGTATCATCTCGGCTTGCATCGTCATCGTCTTGTCTCGGGCATACCAGCGCTGTACTTTTTCTAAAAACACCTTGTAATCACCGTTTTCTTCTTTTTTAAAATCCCGTACCATTTGCTGTACCGGCTCAGGCCGCGGGCCCCAGTAACCAATTTCTTCAAGCTCGGGGGTCAGACAGATCATCTTGGGAATAGAGCGTCCTCCTTCAGTAAGGAAGGCATCCATCACTTCTAAATTTTCGTCACGCAGCATGAGCTTAAGTTCAATATTTTCGTTTTGCTCAGCCATTTTCGCTAATACCGGAATATTCTGAGCAGCATCTCCACACCAAGCCTCGGCAAGCACCAGCCATATCCATGGTTTGTCCAGGGTATTCAGCCGGTCCATTACCAATTGGTTTAGCACTACTGTTTTATTAAGTCGCTTCATCCGCCGGTCGTTCAGGCGGGTATATTCTATCATAGCCGGGCTATGGTTGTTACCAGTAGTTCTATTTTCTTGGAGCAGTTGTTCTGTAAGCTGCAGATACTGCTCGTAGGTCATGGATTTTTCAATATGCTTTTGCGTAATTACTTGATTCATACTTTTTTTCTAGTTTGTAGTGCAGCTAAAACGGGCGCCTCACCTTTCCTTCCGCATTATGTTACGGTATTTTATTGGTAAGCGTTTTACATACTTGTAAATAAGGAGCCTTTTGTATTGTTCACGACATTGCAGAAACTTTAGGGAGCATTGAATTTTAATTGTACCCGAGGCTCATGCCCTCATCAGCTTATT
>CAZZGE010000039.1:0-28955 GCA_964653665.1 uncultured Porifericola sp.
ATTAAATTTGTAGCATCACACAAAGAACATTTTTTAACTAATCAAATTATACCATCCCTATGAAAGTAACCGTAGTTGGAGCTGGTAATGTTGGTGCTACCTGCGCTGATGTGTTAGCTTATCGTGAAATTGCCAATAAAGTCGTTTTGGTAGATATCAAAGAAGGTCTGGCCGAAGGAAAAGCCCTGGATATATGGCAAAAATCCCCCATCAACCTCTATGACACCCGTACCATCGGATCAACGAATGACTACAGTAAAACCGCTGGTTCCGACGTGGTGGTCATCACCTCCGGCCTGCCCCGTAAGCCCGGCATGACACGCGACGACCTGATCGAGACCAATTCTGGTATCGTGAAAACCGTAACCGAGAATGTCATCAAACACTCGCCGGAGGCTATCCTGATCATCGTTTCCAACCCACTTGATGTGATGACCTATCAGGCGCACCTGACTTCCAAGGCGCCCCGTACCAAAGTGATGGGCATGGCCGGTATCCTGGATACGGCCCGGTATCGCGCTTTCCTGGCTGAAGCGATCAACGTTTCCCCCAAAGACATTCAGGCCGTATTGATGGGAGGTCACGGAGATACGATGGTGCCACTGCCCCGCTACACGACAGTAGGAGGGATTCCGGTGACTGAATTAATTGACAAGGATAAGCTGGATGCCATTGTAGAGCGAACCAAAAAAGGAGGAGGTGAACTGGTAAAACTGATGGGTACGTCGGCCTGGTATGCGCCTGGATCAGCGGCCGCTCAGATGGTAGAAGCTATTGTTCGGGACCAGCGTCGTATCTTCCCTGTTTGTGTCAAACTAGAAGGAGAGTACGGGATTGACAATTGCTACCTAGGAGCTCCTGTAATACTGGGTAAAAACGGTATTGAGCAGATCATTGAACTAGATATGAATGACGAAGAAATACTGCTCCTCAAAACTTCGGAAGGCCATGTACGCGAGGTCATGGAAGTGCTGGATAAAATGTCATAAATACTTCATATGAAGTTTTTTTCATAAAAGGTTTCAGCAATGAAACTTTTTTTTTGTGCTCCGTCGTTTTTTCACTAAGTCTATTGAATGCGAACCTAAATTTCCTCCTACCAAACACATGTTTCATGAGAATATACCTGGCATCATTAATTTCCGTTCTTTTGTACGCCTGCAATCCCTCTGCCTCCCAGGAAGATAATGCTAGCAGAGAAGCACCCGAAAACCTGAGTACTGAGGAAATACAAAGAGACTCGCTTTACGACGCTATGATGGCCGTACACGATGATGTTATGCCGGAGATGGATCGTATGTACTGGCTACGCCGTCGGGCCACTGCAATCGCCGATAGCCTGCAAAACGAACCCGACATTCCTATACCTGCTGATACGCTTCAGGCTATCGCTCAACAGGTTGAGCTAGCCGAAGAAGCAATGATGAATTGGATGCGCTCTAATGATTTTCAGTTTGGAGACATGAGCCATGAGGAAATAATGCAGAAGCTGGAAGAAGAAAAAGAGAAAATTACCTTTGTAAGAAAGCAAATGCTCAGTAGCATCCAAGAAGCAGAAGAAGCGCTGGCCCAGTTTGATGAAGAGTAGAAAAGTCTACATACTGCTTACCGTACCAATTTTTATAAACCTGGTGCTGGTCTCCTGCCGTGAGGAAGAAACGGTAGTTGATCAGCAATTGCCTGTATATGACCCTCTACCTTATCCACTGGAAGTGCCCTGGTACTTTCCTGACTCTCTGCAGCTCTCAGCCGATAATGCGCTGACTGTGGAAGGTGTTGAATTGGGACGGATGCTTTTTTACGAAACGCAACTTTCTGCCGATAACAGTATTTCCTGCGCTTCCTGTCACCAGCAGGAACTCGCCTTTACTGACGGGCAGCAATTTGCTTCGGGCATTGGCGGAGCTACCTTTCGTAAAAATGCAATGTCGCTCCACAACTTGTTGTGGGTAAGCCATTTAAACTGGGATGGCTCAGCCTCCAGCCTGGAAGCTCAAGCTATTATGCCACTCACCAATTCCCTGGAAATGGGGCTGACTTCGGTAGATGAAGCAGTGGTACGCCTACAGGATACCGAAGACTATCCCCAGCAGTTTTATCGGGCATTCGGCAAAGATAGCATCACTTCTGAAAATCTGCTCAAAGCCCTGGCGCAGTTTCAGCGCACCCTCATCAGTGATGATTCCAAACTGGACCGCTACTGGCGTGGAGAGTACCAGCCTACCGAACTGGAAGTCCGGGGCATGGACCTTTTTTATACCCACCCCGAGCCTTCGCAGGGCATCCGGGGCGGCAACTGCGGCGACTGCCATCTGGGTCCGTTTACCGGCGGTGCCATTGATGGTTTTAACGGATTTCATAATAACGGCCTGGAAACCGATGCCGGATTACCGGCAGGCCTATCTGCCCACAGTGGCAATGACTTTGACCGGGGGAAATTCCGGGCGCCCTCGCTGCGAAATATCGCCCTCACCGCTCCTTATATGCACGACGGTCGTTTCCAGACGCTGGAAGAGGTGCTGGAACACTACGACGAGCACATCCAGATGAGCCAAACCCTTGATCCCCTGATCCGGCAGGCAAGCAATGAGCCGATCATACAGGGAGAACCGGTGAAACTGCATCTGAAGGAAGACGAAAAGGAGGCGATACTGGCGTTTTTACGCATGTTAACGGACAGTACATTTATTCAGGATGAACGATTTTCTAACCCATTTTCCCAATGAAAAATTTATTTTATTTCTCACTCATGCTTCTGAGCCTGCTGTCTTGCAACAGTGAGCCCACTGTTTCTGAAGTAACATCTCTTAAGCTTACCTTTAACCATGTGGTAGGCAGCGAACCGCTCGTACTGAACAGCACCCGCTACGCCAACGCTCTGGGACAGGAGTATAACATCAGCAAATTCAGGTATTATGTGAGTAATATCCGGCTGAGAAATACCCGTAACGGTGAGGTATATATAGAGCCGGAAAGTTACCACCTGGTTGGTACAGAAAACGGCAGCAGCTTTGATGTAACGCTCTCTGATATTCCGCTGGGGAGTTACAACCAACTGGAGATTGCCATAGGGGTAGATAACAGCACCAACACTTCCACGGACCGGCAGGGTGCGCTTGATCCTAGTAATGATATGGCCTGGGACTGGAACACCGGCTACAAGTTCATACTGCTAGAAGGTAATTACTATCCTGAAAATGCTGACCCTGCCGCACTGGTATTTCATGTGGGCGGAGATCTTAATTACCGTATCCTGACTTATACGCTGGGCCAGTCAGGTCCGGGCGAACTTGAGCTCAGAGCAGATACCGAAACCGCCCTGGACATACAGGTGGATATATCCAGGTTGTTTGAGATGCCTAACGCGGTAGATTTTGATGCCTATCCGGTGGTGATGTTTGATCCTTTTTCCCAGAAAATCGCAGATAATTATGGTACTGATATGTTTACGATACAAAGCATAGAATAAGACTATCGGGCCGGGTATGTATCGTAGGTTCAAAAGCTTAATACACCAAAATTTCACACACTTATGAATCAGCATATTGTAAGAATTGAAGAGGGACTGGAACCGCTGAGAGCGCAGCTCCTGCATCACGCCTTGTATAAAAAGATCAGGCAGCCTGAACACCTGCGTTTTTTTATGGAGCAGCACGTATTTGCCGTCTGGGACTTTATGTCACTGCTAAAATACCTCCAGCAAAAGCTTAGCTGTGTGGATGTTCCCTGGGTACCGGCCGCTAATCCGGCGGCTGCCCGGATGATCAACGAAATAGTCTGGAGTGAGGAAAGCGATGTAGACCGGGAAGGTAATCCCGCCAGTCATTTTGAGCTTTACCTGAAAGCCATGCATAAGGTTGGCGCTGATACTGATGTGATCAAAAAATTCACAAAGTTGATCGTTCGTAGTGAAAAGCCCGGACAGGCCTCCCGGATGCTATCCCTATCGCCGGCAGTGACCGCTTTCCTGGATTTTACCTTCCAGACCATAGACCGCAATCAGCTGCACGAGGTAGCGGCGGTTTTTACCTGGGGGCGGGAAGACCTGATTCCTGATATGTTCACTGCGCTGGTAAAAGATATGAACCGTGATACTTCTGCCCAACTGGACGATTTCGTTTACTATCTGGAGCGCCACATTGAACTGGATGCTGACGAACATGGCCCGATGGCCCTGCAGATGCTGGAAAACCTCTGCGAAGACGATCAGCAGAAATGGAACCAGTGCTATAAAGTGGCGCAAAAAGCACTGAAAGTAAGGATTGGCCTTTGGGATAGCATTGCCCGTCAGATAGATTAGTATTTTTTATTTATGAGGTGGTGGATGCATAAAATTGTCGGTAGGCGCATAGGCCTCCTGACAGGATTTCTAGGACTGCTGGGCTGTTCCCCGGAGCAGCCTTCCGAAACACCACTGTATGCGATCCAGATTCCCGGTAACCTGAACCGGCCCATGCCTGTCCCGGAGCATAACCCTGCCACTGAGGCGGGTGTGCTGCTGGGAAAAAAACTTTTCTACGACCCACGACTGTCAGCCAATAACAGGATTTCCTGCGCCTCCTGTCATCAGCCCGGTAGGGCGTTTGCTGATGGCCTGGCCCTGAGCGACCAGGGGGTAAGCGGCCGGTCATTGCTGAGGCACGTACCCCAACTGACCAATGTGGGCTGGTACGATGGGTACTTCTGGGATGGAGGCGCCAAAAACCTTGAGTCGCTGGTGTTTGGCCCACTTACCCATCCCGACGAGATGGGGCAGGACCTGCATGAACTGGCAGTTGAACTTCAGGCAGATGCCGAATACCCGGCCCTGTTTGCCCGGGCTTTTGGTACGGATACGATACATGCTGCCTACGCGGCCCGGGCACTGGCTCAGTACATGCGCACCCTGATTAGTGCTGACAGTCGCTACGATCGTTACATCCGCGGAGAAGGTGGAGACCTGTCTCCCGTTGAGCTACAGGGTATGCAACTGGTTCATCAAAAGTGTGCGACATGCCACGCCTTTGAACCCGGGGTTGCTGATTTTTTCACAGACTTTGGTTATCACAATACCGGGCTGGACACCCGCTACCCGGAAGGTGAAGAAGGACTTTGGAAAGGACGTTTTCGCATTACATTTGATTCAGCGCAGATAGGGGCGTACAAAACGCCTACACTCCGTAATTTACCTCAATCTGACCCTTACATGCACGATGGGAGGTTTAATACCTTGATGCAGGTACTGGATCACTACGAACACGGGGTCAGGCATTCTCCTTACTTGGACAAAATACTTCAGCCTACTCGTGGTCAAACCGGTATCCCCATGACATCCAGTGAGAAGGAAGCCATTCTCGCTTTTTTACACTCCCTTCAGGATGACAGTATCTAGTTTAACTAGTCTCGGTTCATCCCGAGAAAGAGTGTCAGCATGCGTAAAGGCGTATTTTTAGACCGGCGATAGCGCATTGGAGCGAGCCAATTATGTGGACTATCGCATCCATTGAATTCTTGGTCTATTCCAATAATGGTTTTTAAAACCCATCCATTTTTTAAAAACATTTCAAAAATATTTGTTTTTTCTAGATATATTTTTTTACATTGATAGAGTTAATTGATTTCTAATAAATTCTATTCAATTAACGGCTCACATTTTTTTGCTCTTTTACAACAACCTCTACAATCAAACATTAAGCTTTAGTCTTTTCTTAAAGGGCTGAAGCTTTTTTTTCATAACTCCACCCTTTAGCTCTTTTTACTTTTATAAATATAGTACTATTTCCAGAAGGAGGTACAGTGTATCATCGCCTGGCATGATGCAGAGTAAGCTATTCTGGTAGAGTTAAAAAAAATAGGCATCCGGTGTGGACGCCTATTTGATACTAGTGACTAACTATGCTGGTTAGTTAACCTGATCAGTGGGCAGGGTAGTCAACGGAGGAATGTTGTTTTCCGCTCCAGGATAACCTAAGTTCTGATTAATCCGGCCCTGTGTATTTCCGTTGATGGATGAAGCTGGTATGGGAAATAAAGCATGGTAGGGGCTCATGGTGTATTCATCGCCGTGGATGGTTCTTACTCCCTGGTTATAGAAGTAGGTGCTCTCCATGATACGATCATACCAAAAGTTTTCCTGATGAAAATTATCCATACTGTAGCTCTTACCATTGTAGGCAGTCTTACCGGTCATGGCAAAGATGAAAGCGATCCGGGTAAGCTCCGTATTTCTGGGCTCCTCGTAATACAGCTCACGCACGCGCTCATCAAGAATGGTAGAAATGTTAACCTCTGAAGGCTGTATACTGGCAGCACCGGCACGATTACGCACCATGTTTATATCCGCTGCTGCCATACCCAGTTCACCTTTCCAAAAGTAAGCCTCAGCACGCAGGAGGTAGGTTTCGGCCAGGCGGAATATATACCAGTCTGAGTGACCACCTGCCGGTCTCTGGGCAGTTGGATCAGGGATGTATAGCTTGTAATGAGGCCATCCGTACCAGTTCCTGATGGTATCTGAGCAAAGTACGACGCCATCGGCATTGGTGAGTTCCAGGTTTTTGTTGTAATATGTACTGCCGTTTTCTTTGAGTGACTCTGCATTGTACGTCAGATCTTCCATGTCCATCCAGTTTCCGGGAGCATGTCTCAGGTCATTAGGATCTGTCCAGACATCTTTGGTACTATAGGGGACACCCCGGTTTCTGCCAATACCTCTTCCGAACTCCACCACATAGGGGATTTCAGCATTAGGATTATCCGACATACCATTAAAGCCATCGGGCGTATTAATAAACCGCCACCACAGGGGGACTGCCTGACGCATAGCGCTGGTAGTCGTAGCACTACCATTTTCCTCAAACTCAAGCCTGGATATGCTAAGCAGAATTGCCTCAGAATTATTCGCTTTATTTGCCGGCCGATGCAAGTCCCAGATCACATTTTTGGACTCATCGTTCACGTCCACGCCAAACCTATCGGTGACCAGGGCATAGGGACCGCTGATGACATTGGTAGCCGCTTCAATGGCTCCGTCAAAATCAGCCATCGCCAGATTTACCTTGGCCAACAGATGCGATACGGCGCCTTTACTCACTTCTCCCTGCGCCACACTGACAGGTACCCACTCTTGTGCGTATTCTAGATCATCCCGCATCTTCTCCAGAATTGTAATCCGGGAAGTAGAGACGAAGTCAAGCTTAGGCGAAGTAAGTTCTGACAAAATCAGCGGCACATCACCAAATTGTTGGGTAAGACGGTAGTAAACGTATGCACGATGGAAATAGGCAGTTCCCAGCACTGCGTTCCGCTCAGCTTCTGTCTCATACTCTGCATCGTCTATCCTGGTAATTACGGTATTGGCGAGTTTTACATTTTCGTACCACTCATTCCAGTACCAGCCGATTCTGTTGGTGTTAGAACTGTTCAGATTTGCGTCAGGTACGATCAGAAGATTAAGATCCTGCGCAGGCCCCGACTTATCGGTGGTGCCCTCTACCGCTACTTCTGAGAAGATATTTTCAGTAATGATCGGAGCACCATCACCATAAAACTCAGCTCTCAATCTGCGATGCGCCCCGGACAGGAGGGCATACATACCATCTGCATCATTCAATGCATTGTCAGGGGTGTAAAAAGAAAGCGGTTCGGGTTCCAGAAACTCTTCGTTACAACCAATAGCTGTAATAAGTATCAGAATCAACGATAGTGAAACTGAGGTTGATTTTATTTTATGATTATTCATGATCTTATCTTTTTAGGATTACAGTGATAGGTTCAGTCCGACAGTGAAGTACCTGGGCGTAGGTCCGGTACCAGCAGTACCATCCACCTCACTTGCTTCAGGATCCCAGATTTCCCAGTCAGGAGCCCATACCGCAGCATTTCTAATGTTTCCAAATACCCTCAGGCTCTGCACATTAATTCTGTCAAGTAAGCTACTGGGTACATTATAGTTAAGTGTGATATTCTGTAGGCGAATGAAGGAGTTGTTCCTGTAAACATTGTAGTTGGCACTTCCTTCACTGGAAAACAGTCTAGCCCACTCGGTGGTAGGATTCTCCTCCGTCCAATAGGGGTACTGGATAGAGTTGGTCCTGTCAATAAAACCGTCCCGGTTCTTCGCTTCATTGAATGCTCTCCTCATACCCCACATAGAGTACATTTCCACATTGAGATCAAAGTGTTTGAGGAAAGTAAAGGAGTTGACAAATGTCCATCTGAAGCGTGGCTTGGTGAATCCCAAAAATTCATTGTCTTCAATGGTAAATACACCATCATTATTCTTGTCCAAAATTCTAAAATCACCCGGGAATACACCATAGTTGGCGGCTTCTTCGGCCTGATTTAGTTGCCAGACGCCCAGTACCCGCTGACCCCAGATTTCATCAATCGCACGACCAATAAACCAACCGTTGGTAGGGTCATTTAGCTCGTTCCCGTCCTCATCCAGATCACCGTAAAGGCTGTTCAGTTTGTTGCGGTTGAGTGAGAAATTGAAGTTAGAAGTCCAGCTAAAATTAGGATTCTGGATATTTCTGGTTTGCAATGATAATTCTACACCTGTATTCTGAAGTTCACCCAGGTTAGAAAGTACGTTGGTATATCCGGTGACATCGGGTAAAGCACGTGATACCAGTAAGTCGTTGGTGATCATGGAGTATCCGTTCAGTGAACCTTCTACGACACCGGAAAGGAAACTGAAGTCAACGCCTACGTTAAAGGCCTCTGTTCTTTCCCACTTGAGTCCGGAGTTTTGCATGGTAGCGGGATCCAGTGTAGCGATCGGGGTGACAGACCCATTTTCAATGATCAGGTTCTTGTCAGAAGATAGCTGGGATAAGTAAGCGTAGCGACCGATATTCCGGTTACCGTTTTCACCCCAAGACAATCTCAGCTTCAGGAAGTCAATCTTCTCGGAGTTGAAGAAGCCTTCATCGGATATTACCCATGCTCCCGCAAATGATGGAAACGTTGCTCTTTTGTTTTCTGGCCCAAAGGCAGAGTATCCATCTCGTCTTACAGAGGCGTTAAACAGGTACTTGGATTGGAAGCTGTAGTTGATTCTGGCCATCAGTGCGTCGCCTGTAGCGGTCACGTCATTACCGGAAAGTACCGGAGCAGTACCTAATGATAAATTACTGTATCCTAACTGGTCATTGGGGCTAAAAATTGAATTTTGCGCTCGGTCACTAAAGCTGTCAAACTTCTCTGCATAGGCTAAAAACGTAGCATTGAAGGTATGATCGCCAAAGGACTTATCCCATTTCAGAATATTGTCAATCTGCCACTCTTGTACCCGGTTATAGTTCCTAAAAGCCGTACCCACGGCCCACTCAGGACTTGCTGATGACTGGTGGTTATAAAAATGATTCCACTCAAAACGGTTGGTCAGGGCGAAACGATAGGAAAAGCCAAAGGGTAGTTTTACATCAGCGTACATCCGGGAATTGAGCGTGTTAAATTTCTGATCCCGGTCGGTATAAGTCCTTCTTAAAAAAGGGTGGCGAGCACCGGCACCTGGGTCATCCTGGGGGCTAAACCTAAGAGTAGTACCATCGTCACTTCGCTCAGAACCCCAGGGAGATACCCTATAGAACATCTGCCACTCGGCAGGTACAAATCCTTCGTCGCGTATCGCAAACTGGGAATTGATGCCTACACTCAGCCAGTCTACTACTTCGGCCTCCAGGTTGAGTCGGGTTCTTATATTTTCGTACTTGTCTCCGGTAATGATGCCTTCATTGCTGATACGCCCGATCGACCAGTAGTACTGCAGTCTTTCTTTCTGTCCTGAAAGGCTTAGGTTGAGATCGCTTCTCAATCCGTTTTGGAAGATCATGTCATACCAGTCGACACTATTGCCTTCCAGGTAGTTAGCAATCTCCACATCCTGAAAGCCAATTCGGTTAAGCCAGGCTACAGTCGGGTCTCCGGAAGCACCATCGTAGGCTAGCCAGTTTTCCAAAGTCACACCGGGAGGAAGTTCAGTTGGTCGGTTGAAGTAGCCGGGCTGGTCATCTACCCCGTAGTTGATACTGTTGAAAACATCTGTTCTCCAGTCGGCATATGCCTCTGGGCCATATGGCTCATTTCTGAATGCTTGGGTGGCCAGACCATAAGAGCTGCTCACGTTGATGGTAGGCTTTTCGCTGTTACCCCTTTTGGTAGTAATCAAAATAACGCCATTGGCGCCTCGTGATCCATAAATGGCTGCAGAACTGGCGTCTTTCATGACATCTACCTTATCAATGTCTTGTGGATTAATATCCGCCAAATCGCCATTGTAGATCATACCATCCAGTACAATCAGAGGCTGCGATCCGGCGTTTAGAGTGGTACGGCCTCTCACTTCCATCTGGCTTACCCCTTTAGGAGAGTTGGCAAAGCCGACATTAAGACCGGGTACGTTTGCACGGAGAAGGTCCGTGACCGAATTGGGAGACTGCTGCGAGATTTTCGTGGCATCCACCTGGGCTACGGCCCCGGTCAGGTCTTTCTTCTTTACTGTTCCGTATCCTACTACGACTACTTCCTCCAGCGAGGAGATGCTTTCTTCAAGTACTATATTGACGACGCTCCGGTTACCTACTGTAACTTCTTTGGAATCATACCCCACGAAGCTGAAAATGAGGGCAGCATCATCCGGAACACGTATCTGATAGTTACCATCAATGTCGGTGATGGCTCCCGTTGTGGTGCCTGCAACCAGTACATTTACACCGGGAAGGGCCTCATCGTTGCTGTCAGTAACTTGCCCGGTGACGGTATTCTGGGCGAATACGAAAGTGAATGTCGTGAAGAGAAATAGCACTGTTGTCAGCGCATATTTCTTCCACGACAATCTGAGTTGTAGAGTTTGTTTTAACATGGTTTTTGTAGTTAGTAGATAGAATGTATTTCGGGTGTAGTGGGCCGGGACGTCTATCCGGTATCCTCGAGTGGAATCATAGTTTAGGTTAAATTGTATTAAAATGAATAAAAACTGATGTTCTGACTGAATAAAACTTACATCAACCTGACTCTTCAAACTGGTGGTTTGAATCATCGTGTAAAGCTTACTTTGTTTACCTTAATCTGCAGACAGGTACTTCAAAAAGTTGGTGATAATTGTCTGAAGGTAGAAAGTTGGGAAGGTATTGGTGAAAAATTATTTCACGAATATCCTGTGATTGAATGGGATGTTAAATATTAATGTACCAACAAAACTATCATTTAATTTAATAATTACTAAAAAGATACAAAATTAAAACATAAAAAATGTAAAACATGGATTCAATTTTTTTTTAACAAACTACTTTGAAAGGATGAAAAGTATGCTATTTTTTTTAACTTTATAGAAAGAAAAATAAATCAAATTTATGAAGTCCCGCAGACTGTTTGTTATCATTACATCAGTACTGGTATTGTTTGGCGTATCTTTTTATTTACTCGGTGAATTTGACACCAATTCACAGGTTGATTACAGCGCAGACGTAAAACCTATCCTGAACAAACGTTGCATTTCCTGTCATGGGGGGGTTAAGAAAAATGCAGGCTTTAGCTTGCTTTTTGAAGACGAAGCCCTGGCACCTACCGAATCCGGCCACCCGGCGATTATTCCGGGAGACCCTCAGGAGAGCGAATTTATCCGCCGCATCACCCACAGCGATCCCGAAATACGTATGCCTCCTGAGGGTGAACCTTTGTCGGAAGAGGAAGTCGCTATCCTCTCGTCATGGATTGAAGAAGGGGCTGAATTTGATGATCACTGGGCCTATGTGAAGCCGGAAAAAATAGACCCTCCTCAGAATAAACGCTTCTTCTGGGCTTCTGCCGATGGTAGTGCCGCCGAAGATTGGGCCAATAACGAAATAGACCAGTTTGTGCTGGCACAGCTCAACGAGTTGGATCTTCAACCATCGCCTCAGGCTGATCGTAGTACACTCATCCGGAGGCTAAGTCTCGACCTGATCGGCTTGCCCCCCACGCCCGAAGAAACAGAAGCTTTTGTCAGGGACTCATCGGCCGATGCTTACGAAAAGCTGGTAGACCGTTTGCTGGCCTCTTCCCAGTTTGGTGAGAAGTGGGCCAGCATGTGGCTGGACCTCGCCCGCTACGCCGATTCCAAAGGCTACCAGAAAGACCATCATCGTAACATCTGGAAGTACCGCGACTGGGTCATCAATGCTTTCAATCAGGATATGCCTTTTGACCAGTTTACCACTGAACAACTGGCCGGAGATATGCTACCCAATCCTTCTGATGATCAGTTATTGGCGACGGCTTTTCACCGCAATACCATGGAAAATGATGAAGGCGGTACGGACGATGAGGAATTTAGAGTCGCAGCTGTACTGGACCGTGTCAATACGACCATGGAAGTGTGGCAGGGCACGACATTCGCCTGCGTACAATGTCACAGTCATCCCTATGATCCGTTTCGTCATGAAGAATACTACACTATGTATGCATTCTTCAACAACTCGCAGGATAAAGACCTGTCCAATGGCGAGCCAATGTATCCTTTCTACCCTGAGAAAGACGAACAGAAGATGGATAGTCTGATTGCCTGGGTAGAGCAAATTGGTGATGTAGATATACGGGCTGAGCACTCCATTATGAAAAGGAAGCGTAATGCCCTCCTTCCGCGCCTGATGGCCATTGATCACGATGATGAATATAATACCGAGCCGGCTTACAACCGTACTATCGTAGCCAACATTCAGGATAGCGCTTACCTGCGATATGACCGCCTGGATCTCACCCCCTGGCAGCAAGTGACCTATATCTATGCTTCCGATACTGAGGCTCAAGTAGAGATAAGAAAAGATAGCCTCAATGGCCCGGTGGTAAGTCATGCACTCCTGCCCGCTGGCCGCACAAGTAAAGATAAACTAGAGTACATCGCCGACCTTGAGCCACTAGAGGGTAAGCATGACTTTTTTGTATTTATCTCCAAAGATGAAGGAACGCTCCATTTGAGTGAATTGCGGTTTGGGTCTGACCAAAATACAAACCCTCAACTGGCTGCGCTCCGGGATTCTTTGTTGGATATTAGCCCGATATACATGCCCATTATGCGGGAGATGCCTGAAGACCATGCCCGGGAAACGTTTGTCTTTGAACGCGGCAACTGGCTGGTTCATGGGGACGAAGTGCGGCCCGACGTTCCCAACAGTTTAAATTCCTTAGCAGATTTTCCCCAGAGTCGTCTTGGTTTGGCTGAATGGCTGGTGAGCGAAAATAATCCGCTGACTGCCCGGGTTACCGTTAACCGTTTTTGGGAACAACTCTTTGGCTACGGACTGGTCCGTACGCTGGAAGATTTTGGTACCCAGGGAGATCGCCCTTCTCATCCTCAACTGATGGACTGGCTCTCGGTACAGTTCATGGGCGAATACCAGTGGCGTGTGAAGCGGCTGATCAAAACTATTGTGATGTCATCCACCTACCAGCAGTCTTCCAAGGTTTCGCCAGAGCTAAAAGAGTTTGATCCGGATAACAAGTGGCTGGCCCGCGGCCCCCGTCACCGCCTATCGTCAGAACAACTTCGCGACCAGGCACTAGCGGTAAGTGGCTTAATCAGCCATAAAATGCATGGTCCCAGTGTGATGCCTTACCAGCCGGAAGGCATCTGGAACACTATTCGCCACGTGATGTCCTGGAAGACCAGCGAAGGCAAGGACAAGTACCGGCGGGGTCTCTACACTTACTGGCGCCGGTCCAGTCCTTACCCTTCCATGATTACTTTTGACAGCCCAAGCCGCAGTCTGTGTGTCTCACGGAGAATTCGTACCAATACCCCCCTACAGGCTCTGGTGACGCTTAACGATCCGGTTTATTTTGAGGCAGCCCAGGCATTAGCGGGTCGTATGCAACAGGAAGGGGGAGACGATGTAATTTCGCAGTTACAGAGGGGGTACGAACTGGCACTTTCCCGACCGATGCCCGAAGGCAAGCTCAGCAGCTTAAACAGGTATTATCAAGAAACCAAGGCTGCCTACCAGGAAAAACCTGAAGAAGCCAAAAAAGTAGCAACGCACGTTCCTGATGCAGGACCAGAGGATGCCGCCCTGGTAATGGCAGCCAACGTGATCCTTAATCTTGACGAATTCATTACAAAAGAATAAAATATTATGTCCCGAAGTCATCCTGAGGAATTTAAGAAGGCATTAAACGAGCACTACGAGCAAGTAACCCGGCGACATTTTCTAAGGAATTGCTCCACCGGTATGGGCATGATGGCGCTGGGCTCCCTGCTCGGCTGTGATTCACTCCTGTCTTCCGGAGATTCTGCCGCTGAAAAAGAGGCAGCCGTCGCCAAAAAACTGTCCCATTTTGCTCCTAAAGCCAAGCGTGTGATCTTTCTGCACATGGCAGGAGCTCCCTCTCAACTGGAGCTGTTTGATTACAAACCCCTGCTTCAGGAGTTGAATGGTAAAGATTGCCCTCCCTCCCTCCTGGAAGGAAAGCGTTTTGCTTTTATCCAGGGAGTACCCCGAATGTTGGGCCCCCAGTTTAATTTTAACAAGTACGGAGACAGTCGCACTTTTGTTTCGGACCGACTTCCCCATTTCAAGGAGATCGTGGATGAAGTTTGTTTCCTGAAAGCCATGCACACCGATGAATTTAACCACGCGCCAGCCCAGCTTTTTATGCATACCGGAGGAGCTCGGGTAGGAAGGCCTAGCATGGGCTCCTGGGTGAGCTATGGATTAGGTTCTGAAAATCAAAACCTGCCGGGCTTTGTAGTGCTGGTTTCTGGTAACTCAGATCCGAGTGCCGGGAAAAATGTGTGGGGCAGCGGATTTTTGCCTTCTGAGTATCAGGGTGTACAGCTCCGCTCAAAAGGTGACCCTGTACTCTACGTGTCTGATCCCGATGGTGTAGACCGTGAGGTTCGCTGGGGATCCGTAGAAGCCATACGAGAGATTAATGAGCAGCACTACCAGGAGATGGGTGACCCGGAAATACGCTCCCGAATTTCCCAGTACGAAATGGCCTACCGTATGCAAATGACTGTGCCGGAGGCTATGGATATCAAAGAAGAAAATGAGGTGACGCACAAAATGTACGGTACACAACCGGGACAGACCTCTTTTGCTAATAACTGCCTGTTAGCGCGTCGTCTGGTTGAACGAGGCGTACGTTTCGTGCAGTTATATCACAGAGGATGGGATTCTCATGGTAGCAGTGCTTTTGAAGGCCTGCATGAGGGATTTGTGGAGCGCTGCCGCGAGATAGACCAGCCCATGACCGCGCTGATCAAAGACCTGAAACGACGGGGCTTACTGGATGAGACCCTCGTTGTGTGGGGTGGTGAATTTGGCCGTACGCCTATGAAAGAAAATCGTGGCGGCAGGGATGCGCCATTTGAGGGCCGTGATCACCATACTGAGGCCTTTACGATGTGGATGGCAGGCGGCGGTGTGAAGCCCGGCCTTGTCTACGGTGAAACTGATGAGATCGGGTATTACGGAACTAAAGGTCGGGTTCACATACATGATCTCCAGGCGACGATACTCCATCAGTTAGGTATTAACCACGAAAAACTGACCTATCAGTTTCAAGGTAGAGATTTTCGCTTGACCGATGTACACGGTAAGGTGGTCAAAGACATCCTCGCCTGATCCTAAAGAGTTTTTCTGTTACAAAACAAAACTGCCATAATGCTACCGATTGGCAGTTTTGCTGTTTTTGAGTAACACTTAGCTCCAACATATACTTACCGCTCTAAAGCTGATCGAGAATAGTACGTCAATCCGGATCTGGTACGTCTAATGCAATGCCGGTTTGTGCTGAGATATCCATTAATTCATCTACCACTGGTTGGAGTAACGGAACGCCTTGCTTGGAGCGTATTGCCTCGGCCTCGCGTTCAGGATCTCCGGGTATCAGCGGCCCGTTTGTATCAGGCGCAGCTTTAGTCTTACGGAAGGTCTGTATCCAATCATCAATCTGCTTTTTGAATTCATCTTTGTCAATGAATCCATCAATGTCCATAGCGCCAAAAAAGTGGCCGATCCCTTTTCCTACACTTCGTTCTGGTACTTGTTGCCGCAGGGCAAAGGGGGGGGCGAAGGGCCCCCAGTTTGCGCCGCTAAGTACGCAGCAAAGGATGTCCACCATTGCTGACAGACAGTAGCCTTTGTGGCCGCCGTGTTCCCGGTCAGAGCCCAGGGGAAGTAAGGCACCCCCATTGATCATATGGTCGGGGTGCGTAGTGTCGGCACCCTCTCCGTCAACGCACCAGCCGTTAGGCACTGTTTTTTGCTCGCGGCGGGCAATCTCAATTTTACCATAAGCAGCAGCGCTGGTGGCCAGATCAATCACCACCGGAGGCTCCTGCAGACCCGGAAAAGCAATGGCGATAGGGTTGGTGCCCAGCATACGCTCTCCTCCCCACAGAGGCGCTACCAGTTTGGTCGTATTGGTCATGGACCAGCCAATGAGGTCTTTTTTGAGTGCCTGCAGGGGATAATAACCCGCAATACCGAAGTGGTTAGTATGACAGACGCTCACCCAGCCGGAGCCTACTTTTTCAGCCTTTTCCATAGCAATGGCATTGGCTTTTGGGCCTACGACTAAGCCCAGTCCGTTGTCACCATCTACCGTGGCGACACTGGCTCTTTCCCGGACGATTTTTACATTGGGCTTAGGATTGATTCGGCCCAGCTTAAGCATATCAAAATAAGTGTGCAGACGGGCTACACCGTGCGATTCAATGCCGCGAATGTCACTGGTGGCTAGGACTTCGGAGGCCTGTTGCGCATCGATTTCCGATACCCCAAAATGTTGAAACACTGATTGGCTGAATGACTGTAGGTAATCATTGGAAAAAGTGTAAGTAGTGATCTGGCTCATGCGAATGGATTTGGTAGGGGGTTTTATTAACTTATTTCGTCTTCCTGAGTATTAGGGCCATTAAATGGCTGGCTAGTGGAGCCACTCTTATAACTGTTTATGAAGATGGGGTGTTTCTGCAAGTGGCTCAAAAATTAGGTTGGAGATTAGTTCAGTTGTAAACTTTTTCATATCTCGAATCTATTCAGCTTGGATTAGCTGTCATAGTGAGATCAAAGCATAACGTAACAGCATTGCTGCCCGGTTAACTGGCAGTAGCTTATTTACTTTGGAGACAACGCTGGCAGACTACTGAAAATCATCTTTACGAACATTTCCATTGAGGTCAACGGTATAGCCGATCGGTTCTTTTTCTTTCCAACTCAAATCAGTTAGCATCTCCCGCAGCACTTTTCGGTGATCATTGACAACAGCTTTGTTAGCTGCCTGGTAGGCAATATTTTCCCACTCGTGTGGATCAGCATCATGATCATACAATTCCTCCAGGCCAATCTTAGGATAATAAATGTAACGGTACCGTTTACTACGAACGGCATGGCCAATGACCTTGTCTTCTGCCCAACTAAATTGGTAGCTGGAAATGACCGGCGCTGTTTCGGTATCCGGGCTTTTCAGTTGTGGAATCAGGCTACGCCCGTCCAGATGAGAAGGCTGCTCAAACCCGGCCAATTCAGCAAGGGTAGGGTACAGATCCATCAGGCTGACTGGCTGATCACACCGGCTTCCCGCCTGGGTTATTTGGGGAGCTGAAATGATCAGCGGAACCCGGGTAGATCTTTCCCAGAGTGTAAATTTCTCAATGTTCTCCTTTTCTCCCATGTGCATCCCGTGATCAGACCAAAGCACAAGGATGGTATTGTCGGCATAGGCTGATTTTTTAAAGGTATCCAGCAAACGGCCCAACATAGCGTCCGCAAAGGAAATAGCTGCTGCGTACGACTGTATCACTTTTTTCCACTGTTGATTATCTACCACCCATTGGTGAATCGGGCGACGGCCATGATCATAAGCATCTATCAGATCATCTTTCCGGTAAGGAGGTAGTACAATATCCTCGAGTGGGTACTGATCAAAATATTTCTGGGGTACTTCCCAGGGGTCATGGGGTTTCCACAAGCCCACTGCCAGGAAAAAAGATTGGTCATGCGGCTGCTGTAGCTGATAGCCGGCCCAGTCTACCACCTGAAAGTCTGCCATTTTTTCATCAGGGACTGGTATGGGCCCCCAGGTCCACCAACTGTTCTCTCCGCCCGGTCTGCTTTGGTTATCAACATCGGGCGGATAAATCACCTCTTTCGGAGCACGGATCTGAAAAGGATGCGAAATATAGCTGCTGGGATAATAAAAATCCCAATTAGCAGGCTCTACCTGGCTGGTAGGTGACCAGGGTGGTGCCTGGCTGTGGTAAATCTTACCGGCCCCCAGGGTTTTGTAGCCTTGCCGTTTGAAGAACTGCTCCAGCGTTTCTACTTCTTTTAGGGCTTTAAAGTCACGCCAGCCGGGACCGTCGCCCCAGAAAACGTGCTCTGCTCCCGAGCGGACGTGGTGCACCCCAGTAAGAATGGCTGCCCGGGTAGGAGCACAGGCCGGGGCCGGGGTATGTGCATTGGTGAATACCGTAGAATTGGCTGCCAATCGGTCAAGGTTAGGAGTATGGATTTCCATATCTGGATGACCGCCCATAAAGCCCACCCAATCGTTCATGTCATCTACGGCGATAAAGAGCACATTGGGCGGTTGAGACGTATCGGTTGTCTGCACACCACCACAAGCGTTGAGTAGTAAGAGCAAGGGAAGCAGTAACAGTGCTTTACTCATATCATTCGTGAAGTTTAGGTATACAGATACGCCCCAGCATTTCTATTACACAAATTGCCGAGTGTAACGGGGTTTCTGATACAGGTGATGATTTTATGAAGTTGACTTATTCTATAACACTTTCTTCTTGCTGGTCAACAGTTCTCGCTATCTCTTTGGGCTTACGAGCCAGCATACCGTAAAAGGCTACTACCAGGAAGCAAGCCAGGGGTACCCAGAATGCCAGATGAATATTGCCCGTTGTGTCAGATACCTGACCTTGCACGGCGGTCAGTACTGCACCTCCCAAGATCGCCATGATCAGGCCTGAACCGCCAATTTTGGTGTCTTGTTCCAGGCCAGTAACTGCCAGTCCGTAGATGGTAGGAAACATCAGGGACATACAGCCAGAAATGGCTACCAGGGCGATGACGCCTGCCATACCGGACCCATAAATCACGAGTAGCGTACAGCCAATGGCAACCAGCGACAGAATGAATAGAAGATTCCCTGGACTGACGAATTTCATAATTCCGGTAAATATGAAACGGCAAACGGTGAACAAAATCAGGGCAGCCAGGTAATAGTTGGCGGCCTGATCTTCCAGTAAGTCCAGTTCCAGCATGACGTAGCGAATGGTAAACGACCATACACCGATCTGTGCCCCTACATAGAAGAATTGTGCAACCACCCCCCATACGTAATTGGGTTTTTTGATCAGCCTTTTAAGCGTAGGCAGCAACTGTAATTTGTTGTCTTCGTTAGAAGCTTTGGGCATTTTGGTGAAAGCAATCACCATCCATAGTACCACCAGCAGCAAGGCTATGCCTACGTAAGGACCCATTACGGCGGCTAGTTCCGCCGATTGAATCTCGCTTAATTCTGCTCCCGTCATAGCAGCCCTTTCTGACTCAGAGGCCTGGTTGAGTTGTGAAAGGATGAATACTTTACTCAGAAAAACTCCGGCAATGGAGCCAATAGGATTGAATGACTGCGAAAGGTTGAGGCGGCGGGTACCCGATTCCTCCGGACCCATTGCAATGATGTAGGGATTAGCAGATGTTTCCAAAATAGACAGACCACCTGCCAGGATAAATAAGGAAATCAGAAAATGGGCATATGTCATCGTCTGACTGGCAGGATAAAACATCAACCCGCCTACGACAAATAAGCCTAATCCCAGCAATACACCCGCTTTGTAAGTAAATTTCTTGATAAAAATTGCCGCCGGCAGTGCCAGCACAAAGTACGACCCGTAGAAAGCAATCTGTATCCAGGAAGTCTGAAAATCGGACATACTCATGATGCGCTTGAACGCAGCCAGCAGCGTGTCAGTCATGTTATTGGCAAGCCCCCACATAAAAAACAGGGAAGTAATCAGGATGAAAGGGAGCAGGGGCGTATGATTTCTGGAAGATTGCGGCATAATCATTCAGGTTGAGCAGTAGTTATTGATGTATCTTCAAAATATTAATATTTCGGTGATTAAGGCCTAAAAACCTGTAAAAAAGTCAGGTGCCAATGGCCCGGTCCAAATGCGTGTAACCGCCATCAGGAAAAAGATATTGACCAGTAGTGTGCGATGATTTGTCAGAGGCAAGAAACAGAACGGTGTAAGCTATCTCTTCCCCGGTAGTCATCCGGTTTTCCAGCGGAATGCGGCGGGTGATCTTGGATAGTTTTTCTTCCGGATTGTCATAAGTATTAATCCACTCACGGTACATAGGTGTCATGACCTCGGCGGGAAGCACAGCATTCACACGAATGCCGTAGGGCAGCAGATCTACCGCCCATTCGCGGGTTAGGCCCAGCTGGCCTGCTTTGCTGGCGATGTAGCCGGAGGTGCCTCCCTGGCCGGTTACCGCAGTCTTGGAGCTGATATTCACGATGCTACCTTTGGTTTTTTTGAGCTCCGGTAAGGCATAGTGCGCCATCGTGTAGTAGTGAAAGACATTGCTTTGCAATGAGCTCATAAATTGATCCGGAGAACCACTTTCCAGTCCTACACCATCGTTGAAGCCTGCATTATTGACCAGTACGTCAATCTTTCCAAATGCTTTAACCGTTTCTTCAATGGCTTTCTTGCAAGCCTCGACCTGACTTAGGTCTGCCTGAACAAAAAGACACTGGTGGCCAGATTCTCGCAGTTCGTTCTGTAGCTTTTCACCTCTGTCGCGGCTTCGGTTGACGATAACAGGAATGGCTCCTTCCTGCGCCGCTTCACGAACAATAGATTCCCCGATACCGCTACTGCCCCCGGTAACGATCATTACTTTGTTTTTCAGGTTGAGATTCATATCAATAACATTCTATACTTCCAGTTGATAAAAATCAATGGCATTCTGACCATAAATCATGGCTTTTTCCTCCTCTGAAAACTGCTCCAGGTAGCGGTCAAAAACTTCCATCACCTGAGTGTATTCGGCAGCCAGTTTACAGACCGGCCAGTCCGAACCCAGCATGAGCTTCTCCGGACCGAATGCCTCAAAAGCCACATCCAGATAAGCTGTAAAGTCGTCTGGCTTCCAGTTTTCTAAATCGGCCTCTGTCACCATGCCGGATAGTTTGCAGTAGACGTTCTGGTAGCGGCCCATGGAGCGCATGTTTTGTTGCCAGGGGGTAAGTTCTCCCTCGGCAATCAGTGGCTTGGCCAGGTGATCTACCACCAAACGACAGCCTGGCAGGTAAGAAACAAACTGTAGAGCCACCGGCAAATGATGCTCAAAAATGAGGATGTCATAAGTGAGGTCAAACTCAGGTAGGCTTTTCACGCCCTGCATAAAGTCAGGATTGAGCAGAAACTCATCGTCAGGCTCGTCCTGCACAATGTGCCGTACACCCTTCATCTTAGGATACTTAGAAAAATGCGACAGGCGGGATTTTACACTGATGTCCTGTAGGTCTACCCAGCCGACTACACCTTTGATGTAATCGTATTGGTTGGCCAGATCCAAAAGAAAGTTGGTTTCTTCTTCTGTCTGGACGGCCTGCACAGCTACGCAACCATCAAAACTAGTTGTATCCATCTCGGTCTTGAGTTCAGGTGGCATAAAGTCTTGCCTTAACACTACCATATCATCATTGATCCAGGGTAGTGCATCTTTATCATAATTCCAGAAATGTTGATGTGCGTCTATCTTGTTCATAATGACATTTTCAAATCACAAAAAACTATTAAAAAAAGTCTAAGCATTGCTTTGCCTCTTTCACAAAAATTTTGCGAGCGCAAATATGTTTGATCTGTCGGGACAATAATTAGAGCTGAAATATCTTTTTCATCTGCACCCATTTTTCTTCGGGCTGTGCTTCTGGCAGTGGTTCCTGAAAAGTACCCATCAGATCTTCCCATTCCTGACAACGATCGTCAAACTCAAGGTATTTAGGAAAATCCACATTAAGGTCAAAGTCATCCTCTGTCTGCATAAACATAAACAGCCGATGGCCCAGCCGATAGATTTTCATATCCAGGATACCTACTTGCTTTAGAGAGTTTACTACTTCAGGCCAGGGATGCGCATGGTAATGTTCGTACTGTTTGATCGCTTCTTCCTCATCCCGAAGGTTGACCGACATTGCAAAGTCCTTCATGGTTGATGTTGTTATGGCTCTGGTTTTTGGGTGTTAAGGTTTTGTCCGTCCCTGAGATAGGTTGACCACTGAACCAGCGAATGACACAGCTAAAATACAAAGAAGAATCAAGGCTAAAAGAGTTTTTAGTGATTCTATTAACGGCAGGCAGTTAAAGACTCTGGAACAGGTCGGTACACGGTTTTTGAATTGACCAAATTATAAGGTGTCAAGGATTAGACGATTTACAACTGGATTAAGAAGCTTTCACCTGCTAACCGCCCACAATGCCAGGCACTCGAGATGACCAATAGTATAGATAGCAAAAAAACTACTAGCTCAGGTTACCGAGTTGGAGCGACAGGTAGGCAACAAGTCATTACAGATAGAATTTTATGAAAAAATGCTTTTAACAGCCAAAGAGGAGCATAGCATAAACTGTTCTGTAGCGGTTTGAAAAAACTCTTCTAGTCGGCCTTGTAGTGGTTCAGTGATAGCCCAATAAAACTAAGAAACAGTTAACAATTTGTGTCGGCCTATGAACATCATTACGCAAGCCGTACATCAGCATTTTAACAGGCGAAACTTTGAGCAGGCTCTCATTTTAGTATTATTAGATGCTGTAGGACGTGAGCGGTCCATCTATAAGCGCTGTGTCCTGGAGAAGCTCAACTACCTAATCCAGCCAGACTGGATTGGTAGAGACCGTTTCTGTATCTTACTCGTGGAACTAGACAATGGGAAGGGTGGCGGGAAAAACCATCGACGGACCATTTATACAGTGAGCAGTCGTTACCAGAATCTGATAGAGGGCAAGGTGGTGAGTCGGCCCTAACAAGTAGTACAGACTGACATTACTTGTTTTGAGGCAGCAGGCTGGTTCTATTATTTCATTCCTGGCGGATGACTACCCCAAAGGTACCTACGGCTATCAGGTCAGCTACAGCTATTCATCTGAGGCTAATGTTGTGGTCTTGCGCTACCCCAACAAGGAATAAAAAAACTGCAGTGGGGAGGGAGATTCACCATTCAGCCAGGGGCCACCATGGAATGGCAGCCAGTATGTAGATGTAGATAGAAACTATGTAGGTCTATCACAGCAACACGACATAGAGATCAGCATGTGCAGGGAGGCATACCAAATTGCTTATGCCGAAAGAGAAAAGGGCATGATCAGGAATGAATATCTTAGCGAGTTGAATATCAAGGCATAAAAAAGCTTTATGCCAGGGCTTATTTAAACCATAGAAATCGCGGCAGAGCCTACCTCCGCTTATTCTGATGCTATGAAGATAATTCTTACACCATGAAATTTCAAACCAAAAGATATCCACAGGCTTTGGTGGTATGGTAGGAGGTCTGTCTACCTAATTCATGAGCGTACAAGAACCCTAACACCTAAATACCAAGAACTATAACACTATCATATGCAGCAATTAAACGAGATATTAAGCACGGTAGACAGTCTGATCGGGGGAAGTACCTGGTTTGTGTTTATCCTGCTGGGTACCGGATTTTTCTTTACCATATACCTTAAATTTCCACAACTCAGATATTTTGGTCATGCCTTTCGCTCGGTTCGTGGTAAGTACGATCGCGCCGGCGACGAGGGAGACACGTCTCACTTTCAGGCGCTGACCACTGCACTTTCCGGTACTGTTGGGACAGGTAATATCGCGGGCGTAGCTTATGCTGTTCACCTAGGTGGTCCTCCCGCCATTTTTTGGATGATTGTAACGGCTTTCCTGGGCATGACTACCAAATTTGTAGAAGTCACGCTCTCGCATAAATACCGGGAAAAAGATGATGAGGGTAAAATTGCCGGTGGCCCAATGTACTACATGAAGAATAAGCTAAAAATGCGTTGGCTGGCGGCTCTCTTCGCTGTAGCAACCATACTCTCATCCTTCGGCACTGGTAATATGCCTCAGATCAATAGTATCTCTACTTCTATGTTTGCTACCTTTGGTATCAACCAAATGCTGACAGGAGCTGTGCTGGCGGTAATCCTGGCTTTTGTTATCATCGGGGGGATTACCCGCATTGCCAAAGTTACAGAGCGCCTAGTGCCGTTAATGGCCACCGTCTACATCATAGGATCCTTGCTGGTTATTTTTTATAACATTGAGGCATTACCCTCCGCGTTCGTCTCTGTGTTCACTGGTATTTTTTCGGGTTCGGCGGCTACGGGAGGATTCATGGGAGCCAGTATCGCATTTGCCTTTAATCGAGGCGTAAACCGTGGGCTGTTTTCCAATGAAGCAGGGCAGGGTTCTGCCCCAATTGCTCACGCGGCAGCGCGTGCCCACGAACCGGTATCGGAAGGCCTGGTGGCTATCCTTGAGCCTTTTATAGATACGATTATCATCTGTTCTATTACTGGCCTGGTGATTTTAAGCTCGGGTGTCTGGCAGGAAAAGCTAGAAAACCGTTTTGAGAGTGCTGACCTGATCATCCTGCAGGGTAATTATGACGAAGAAAACGAAGCCGATCGAGAGCTGATTTATAAAATGTTGGTGGATCAGGGTAACCTGGATTTGTTTGAAGGTACGCTGGAAGTAGAAAATGCAGTGATCCAGAACGATGTTACACTTATCCATGCTCGTTCGGTAGCCAATGACGTAAAGGTAAAACTGGACAGCGCTCCCTTCAACGGGACACTTAACGTGACTGCCGGCAAACTGGACGTAGAGAAGGAAGAAAACGAGGGGATAGAGCTGTTTGGTGAATCCCTGGTGCACAGCGCTCCGCTCACGGCTGAGGCTTTTACCCGATCTTACCTGGGTGAGTACGGGCAGTACATCATCTCCATAGGCCTGTTACTATTTGCATTTTCTACTGCAATTTCATGGTCTTACTACGGGGATCGTGCTACCACTTATCTGTTTGGGGTGAAGTACGTCAAAGTGTACCGCTTCTTTTATATCATTGGCTTTTTTGTGGCTTCTTTTGCCGATACTACAATCATCTGGACGCTGGCAGGTATCACCATCGCCCTGATGACATTGCCCAATTTGTTCGGAATACTGATGCTCAGTAAAGAAATGAAAAGTACCGTAAGGCAGTATTGGGCAGACTTCCACGAAGAGCATCCTGATGAAAAGATACCAGAACGTATGCGATAAATACTTAGTATACTCTACTAATACGCTTTTCTACAGAGATTTAGCAAACATAGGCCTGTAAGCTACGTAAAGCATATGTGGGATTAGCAGGTGATTTGGTATCACCTGCTATCTTAGCGTTACATAGCCAAGCTTATTTCTTTTTATGAAAGTTTTTTTAACTGGCACGAGTGGTTTGCTGGGCAACAATACTGCCCTGGAGCTTCTTAGGCGGGGCCTGCGGGTCAAAGGACTTTTTCGCTACAAGTCAGAATTAGCTTTATTGAAAAGCCACGACAACTTTTCGCCTTTTTTCGGTGATATCACGGATGGGGCCAAAATGGAAGAGGGTATTGTAGATTGTGATGCTGTCATTCACGCAGCGGCCGATACCGCGCTATGGCCGGCCCGCTCCCAGGCATACATTGATACCAACGTAAAAGGTACCCGTAACGTCATGGAGGCTGCCAAAAAAGCCAGTGTCAAACGAGGAATTTTTGTGAGTACGGCTAATGCTTTAGGCTTTGGTACGTTGGAGAAGCCCGGCACCGAAGAAACGCCACCCCGCTTTCAGCAGTACGGCATTGGATATATGGAAACCAAATACGAAGCGCAGGAACTCGTCCTGAAAGAAGCACATGACAATGGTTATCCTTTCCTGGTGGTCAATCCTACATTTATGATAGGTCCGCGAGACTACAAGCCGAGTTCTGGCCGTATGGTACTTGCGCTAGCACTGGGAAAAGTGCCAGGCTATCCGGTAGGGGGTAAAAATTATGTGTACGTAGGTGATGCTGCTACTGCCATTGCCAATGCACTGGAAGCAGGCAGGCCAGGAGAATGTTACATTCTAGGAAATGAAAATCTTACGTACCAGCAGATGTTTAAGAAGGTAGCTGAAATCGTAGGTGCTAATCCCCCACGCTTAGCAATACCTCCTTTAGCAACAAAAGCTTTCGGTATATTGAGTACCATCTCGGCCAGTATTTTTGGCGTTACTCCCAAAGTGAGTTACAAGATGGCCCGCGTTTCATGTGATGGCCACTACTTTTCGGCAAAGAAGGCAGTTAAAGAACTTCAAATGCCACAAACTTCTATCGAAACCGCAATCCAGGAATGTTATGAATGGTTCAAGACAAACGGATATCTCAGTAAGTAAAAAGCCCGCCAGAGTTTCTCAACGGGAGTTCTGGGTAGAGGAAGTCAGGAACAGCGATCAAATTGAAGCTTTTCGTGCAATTCCCTATAAAATTTACCAAGATGACCCACATTGGGTGCCACATATCCGGCAGGAAGTTGAGCAGGTCTTTGATCCCGCTGAAAATACCTTCTTTGAGCATGGAGAGGCTACACGTTGGATCCTACGCGACCACCAGGGAGAAGTGGTAGGCAGGGTAGCTGCTTTTGTCAACTGGCGTAAATCGCATACCTACCGTCAGCCTACTGGTGGCATGGGTTTCTTTGAATGTATTGACAACCAGGCCGCAGCCAATACGCTTTTTGATACCTGCAAAGACTGGTTGGAAGACAAAGACATTGAGGCTATGGATGGGCCAATCAACTTTGGAGAAAATAATAAATACTGGGGGCTGACCATTGAAAACTTTAATAAGCCACCTTACTATGGTCAGAATTATAATCCTGAATACTATGTTCGCCTGTTTGAGAACTACGGTTTTCGAGTGTATTACCGGCAGATCATTTTTGACAAATCTTTTTACGAACCTATCCCGGGGCTTTTCCAGCGCCGTGCGAACCGGTTGAGAAAAGAGGGCGAATACCAGGTTGTCAACTATAAGAAAAGTGAGGCCAGAAAATTTGCCCGGCACTTTATGGAAATTTATAACGATGCCTGGCAGACCCACGATAACTTCAAGAAAATGACGGAGAAGCAGGCCTTTGCCCTGCTCAAGCAGATCAAGCCAGTTGCTGATGAAGACCTCATTATTTTTGTCTATCATCAAGGAGAACCGGTAGCTACTATGGTGGCGCTGCCCAACATCAATGAAGTGTACCAGAGAGTTGGCGATAATATGAATGTAATTGGTAAGCTTAAGTTTCTGTACTATAAAACGACGATGAAATTTATTTCTTGCTACGGAGTAGTTTTTGGAGTAAAGCAGAAGTTTCAGGGTCGAGGTATAGAAGGGCTCATCTTTGACACCCTCAGGCGTGAAAACGCTCAGAAGGGCTACAAATACGAGAATTACATCGTCACCTGGATTGGAGACTTTAATCCCAAAATGATTCGGGTCATGGAGGCTCTGGGTTGTGTGCGTAGCCGTACGATGGCCACTTACCGTAAGCTTTTTGATGCAAATGCACCATTTGAGCGATCCCCTATCATTGGTCTCAAGCCGAGAGAGAAAGCCCGCTCCTGATGCTTTGCTTTGGCATAAGCGACGTAAACTATGATTGTAGGTGAAGTAAGCACCTAAAGTACTATCTTTGGGTACAAAAAAGGTAAGTACACACTGAGCTTAAAATAGCAGAATAAGCATAGCCAATTACCTATCCAGGTAGATCACTTTTTTCGGGTCTATGTGCAGACTTACGCTATCTCCAACCTTGATGTGGTTATCCCGATAGTGCAGTTGAATGAGTTGCTGGTTGAACAAAAGGCTCACTTCCTGAAACGCCCCCATGTATCGTATTTTTTGCACAGTGGCCTTTGGTGAGCCTTGCCGGGGAGCGTCAAGCTGAATATCTTCTGCCCGAAGGCATATTTCCTTATGTTCACTTTCTTTCTTGAGCAAAGCACTTGCATCGGCAGCATTGAGGAAATTACACGGTCCAAAAAGCTGGGCTACGTACCGATTCACCGGGTGGCGATAAACCTCTTCAGGGGAACTCAACTGTAGTAGATGCCCCTGATGCATGACAGCTACCTTATCGGCCATAGAAAGGGCGTCTTGTGGATCGTGGGTAACGACAATGGTGCTGATCTGTAACAAGTCGAGTATCTCTCTTATCTCTTTCTTCAGGCTGAGGTCCAGGTTGCTAAAGGGCTCATCCATCAATAGGAGGCGAGGTTCTTCGGCCAAAGAACGAGCCAGTGCCACCCGCTGCTTTTCACCTCCTGACAATTCCCGGGGATAACGTTCTGCCATTTTTTGGAGCTTGCATAGCTGAATAAGTTCCCCCGTTCTCTCATTCTGATATTCCGGCATATATGCCTTGAGGATACGGGAGATATTCTGCCTTACTGTGATATTAGGAGATAAATTGTAGTGTTGAAATACTACTTTAATATCAGGGTGGCCGGCTACCAATCTGGCCGATGGGCCTTTTACTCTTTGGCCATCCAGGAACACCTGTCCACCATCGGGCTCCATCAGTCCGGCAATTAATTGCAGCAGGGTTGTTTTGCCTGAGCCGCTCTCACCAGTCAGACTCATGATCTCGCCTTCCTCTAACCGGAGGTTGATAGCGTGCACGGCAGGCTGATCATTACGCTCATAACTTTTACTGAGCTGCTTAACTTCAAGTAGGGTAGACATATAGAGCTGCTTATTTCTCTTTACTCTAATGTCAGATGCCTGATGAATGTTACAAAAATAATCATGAACCCTTTATTGCCGAGCAATAAGGGGTTCATGATAGGGGAAAAACCACTCTACATGAGAATTTTTTCAGTGTTAGTAATTGGCGGCATCAAGGCCTGTG
>CAZZGE010000040.1:0-28797 GCA_964653665.1 uncultured Porifericola sp.
CATAAGGGTAGACTTTCCGATGCCAGGTTCCCCACCGATAAGTACCAGTGAACCAGGCATGATGCCGCCGCCGAGTACCCGGTTCAGTTCTCTATTGTGGGTATTGGTACGGCTCTCTTTTTTGAAGTCAATTTCCTGCAATAATTTAGGTTGGGCACTACTGCCCTTAGTAGTATTGCCACTTTTCCAGTTATTGCCCCGGCTGGTTTTACTGATCACTTCTTCTACGTACGTATTCCACTCGCCGCAACTATCGCACTTGCCCTGCCATTTGGGAGAAGAAGCGCCACAGCTCTGACAGACATATATTGTTTTTGATTTTGCCACAGAGTCGGGGTGTTAAGGTTTTGTTTGTTTTAGTGTTATGGTATTTCGGTTTTAAGCATTTGAAGTCAAATTAGTAAAACTATAAAACTATCACATTCTGCAACCAATGTACTATACGCATTACAACACCACAAAAGAGAGAAAAAGTCGTGAGAACAAGTAGTTATTATTTAGTTTAGTATGCATGCCATCTTACATCAATGCGATAGGAACTGCAGTTCCTGCCTACAAATTAGCCCAGTCAGATATCGTCCATTTTATGGCTCGGGCACATCAGATGAATGAAGCAGAAAAGCGCCGGCTGGTGGCGTTGTACAGGGCTTCAGGCATTCATTACCGCCATTCTGTACTACCTGACTTTGACCAATCCGAAAACTTCCGTTTTTTTTCGGACACTGTATCGCCAAACTCATTTCCGGGCACGGATCGGCGTATGCAACTTTACAAGAAAGAGGCGTTGCGGTTGAGTATTGATGCTGTCAACCACTGCTTCCTAAATCAGTCAGCCATGCATACACAGGACATTACCCATCTTATTGTGGTAAGCTGTACGGGCATGTATGCGCCGGGTCTGGACATAGAACTGGTCAATGAGTTCCGGCTGTCGCCCCATGTACAACGCAGTTGTATCTACTTTATGGGATGTTATGCGGCCTTTAACGCACTGAAATCCGCCGATTATATCCTGCGGGCTGATGCCGATGCTAAAGTACTAGTGGTGTGCACTGAGCTTTGTACCATTCATTTTCAAAAGGAAAATGGTGAAGATAACCAGCTATCCAATGCACTCTTTGCGGACGGTGCTGCTGCTGTTCTGTTGAGTACACAGTATGAAGCAAGTCGCCCGCGACTGGAACTGGAGCAGTTTCACTGTGACCTTTCTACTAAAGGTAAACAAGAGATGGCCTGGTGGATCGGCGACCATGGCTTTGAAATGAAGCTTTCAACCTATGTGCCGGATATTATCCGACAGGACATAGGTGCATTAAGCACACAATTGTGGAAAAAACTGGCTCAAAGCAGCAAAGCCCATCACCAGCCTCAACCGGACTACTATGCGATTCACCCCGGAGGAAAAAGGATTTTGGAGGTCGTAGAGGAGGCACTGGGTATTTGTAAAGAAGATAATCGTTTTGCCTACCAGGTATTAAGGCAGTATGGTAATATGTCATCACCTACGGTGCTATTTGTACTAAAAGAGATTTTTCAGGCGTTGAATGCCACTGACCACGATAAGCGTATCCTGAGCTTCGCCTTCGGTCCGGGGCTAACGATGGAAAGCATGCTGCTAAAGATACATGCCCACTGATTTTTTTATATTTTTCTGCTTACCAAATCACCTAAATATGGAGACTGAAGGAATGCTTAAAGAAGATGCACTCCAGGGAAAAACGATCATCATCACTGGAGGAGGTACCGGCCTGGGAAAGTCCATGGGCAAATATTTTTTGGAACTCGGAGCTAACCTGGTTATCGCCAGCCGAAAGCAGAAAGTACTGGATGCCGCAGCCAGTGAATTGGGTGAGGCTACGGGAGGCTCAGTGCTTCCGATAGCTTGTGATGTGCGTAAATATGAAGAAGTATTGGAAGTCGTCAAGAAGACCGAGGAAAAATTTGGGCGTATAGATGTACTGCTTAACAATGCCGCCGGTAACTTCATCAGCCCTACAGAGCGGCTTTCTCACCGGGCTTTTGACATTGTAGTTGATATTGTTCTGAAGGGTACTTACAACTTCTCACTGGCAGTAGGCAAAAACTGGATTGAGAAAAAACAGTCCGGCAGCATGCTCAATATTGTTACTACTTACGCCTGGACGGGTTCTGGCTACGTGACACCCTCCGCCTGCGGCAAGGCGGGTGTGCTGGCCTTAACCCGATCATTGGCAGTAGAGTGGGGTAAGTATAATATTCGCATGAACGCTATCGCACCGGGCCCTTTTCCTACCGAAGGTGCCTGGAGTCGGCTGCTGCCCGGAGACATGGCCAAAAAGTTTGATCCTGCCAAGCATAATCCCATGAAAAGAGTAGGCAATCACCAGGAACTGGCTAACCTGGCAGCTTACCTGGTATCTGATTTCGCAGCCTATGTCAACGGTGAGGTGATTACCATTGATGGAGGCGAATGGCTGATGGGCGCTGGCGAGTTCAACCACCTGGATGCCGTACCTCAGCCTATGTGGGACCAACTGGAGCAAATGCGAAAGAAAAAGTAAAGTGCCTCTATGCGTTTGTTGGTGGTTTTTGCGGTATTGGCGTTACTGGTTTTGATTCCTTTTGCCATATGGGGAGACGCCCTGGAGGCTTTCTTCACCCAGCAGACTGCCGTAGACTGGTTGGCCAGCTATAGCTATTGGGGCTGGGCTGTTGGTTTCTCTTGCTGGGCGCTGATTTGCTTATGCTACTACCAGCTACTGTTATTGCAGAGCGGCTACTTTGGGTATCCTTTACCGAGTCTGGCTGGGTGGACCGATCGGTACACTGGGATCATTGGTGGTAGGAACCGTAGATTACGAAGCCAGCCGAAAGTTTGGAGAAAGCATGACCCGAGCGTTTATGGGAAACGCAGACTGGAAAATGGCCAAGAAGTTAGATCACAAGGTTGGTGGTACGTCGGTAGTACTGTGTTGCTGGACACCCGTATCGCCGGAGGTCGTGGCCTGCATGGCCGAACTTATCAGGATAGAAAGGACTAAATTTTATCTGGCGCTGGGTGTCAGTTTGTTTACACTGGCCTGGGGACATACCTGGACGAGTTTTGCTGGATCAGATTTTCCGCTGCTTACGCCGGTGCGTAGGCACTGCTGCCCCTGTTGCTCTGGCTGTTGTTACGCAATCGTCTCAAGCGCAAACAGTACATTTAGCTTCCACCCAGACTGTACACCTGTACGTTAGATGATTTGAGAGGAATAGAAAGGGTGACCTCAAACTTACCATTCTCCCACTCTTCTATCGTGATAAACTTATCTTCGTTATCATTTTCAAACTCCCAGTAGTAAAAGAAGTCCTCATTGTTAGGAGATACGTCACCGTCGGCAAAGTAGGATGCCTCATTGGAGTACTCAAAGTAAAAAGTCTCTCCCTCAAACACGAACTCACCTTCAGCCGTTTCATCCATGCGATCCAAGTCGTCGCGATTAATGGGAATCTCACGTAGCTTGAGCTGGCGAAGAGTCAGCGTGACGTCCAAGCCATCCTCCTCCTCTATACCGATCCAAACTTTCTGTCGCCCGTTATCGCCCTCGAGCTCATACCATTCGTTGTTTTCTCCTTCTCGGTAAATACCTTTGGACAAGATGGTGACATCGTACTCTTCCATGTCGGGCCCTACATTTCGTAAGTGGATAACACCACCTGCATCTACGTTTTCCATGGTAAGTTCTTCAGGAGCGTTGGCTTTTGCCTGCTGCTCCTTCTTTTTTTTGTTTGAATTCCAGAAGAACAAAGCGATTCCGATTAAAACAATGATAAAAAAAACAAGTGCCCACATACATGACGGTGATGAAAGCTCCGGGGTATGATACCCGGAGTACTTAATTTACTGATTCTTATTCTGGGCCATTCTGGCTTTAAGTGCTGCGAGCCGGTCATCAGAAGAAGCAGCACTGGAGCCCAGGGCCTGGTTGATCTCATCGTCAACAGACTTAGGAGCGGATGCGATCTCACCATAAGATTCAGCCAGAGACTCGTCTTCCTCCACTTTTGTTTTCATGCGCTCCAGCATGGAGACGGTGCTGGAAGAGTCAATACCTGCCATATGCTTGTTGAGCTTCTTGGTGGCAGAACTGACTTTGGCTCGAGCTTTCAGTGTACGAAGTTCATTTTCCCACTTGGATATCTGGCTCCTCAGATCATTCACCTTGGCTTCCAGGTTGGCAGTCATGTTATCGTATTTTTGCACTTCGTTCTGTGTACGGGTTACATTTTGGTCAGCCTGGTCTTTATGGTTCAGTGCTTCTGAAGCCAGGCGGTCTGCCTCATCGGCATCCAAGCTTCCCTGCTCAGCTTTCTGGATGAGCAGCATGGCCTTCTTTTCGTAGTCAGCCGATTGTTGCTGGTAATTTTTCATATCGCGGCGAGTTCGGATGGCAATGGCTTTTACTTCAGCCAGACTCTCCATCGCTTTACTCAGGTCGCCTTTGAGGTCGCGGATGGCCTGCTCGCTCAACTTGACAGGGTCTTCCATTTTATTGACGATAGCATGCCCTTCAGCTTGTCCTACCTTAAAGAGTCTTCTAAATAAGCTCATTTCTTTGGGTTTATGGTGATTAATCTATTTTGAAAAATTAATAAAATCTGCGGCATTCTCAGCCATCAGGAGTCCAATTGAATTGATGCTCGCCTCTATTTCATTGATATCCAAGTTTTCCAGTTGTAGCGTATCTCTAAAGATAATCCGGTCATCTTCATCCACAGCTAGTGCTCCATGCACAATATCCCGGTTGATTTGCAGCAGTTTCTTGAGTACTTGGCTATTACCGGGATCTTTCAGCTTGAAAATAAACTGCTCAAAGATGAGGATATCGTCTTCGCAATCAATGATCAGGTTGCTGATACCTTGCTCTTCATCTGTGATAACAACCAAACCTTCCTCCGGATCTTCGGATTGTATATCAAAACCAAGCTCAAAGAGGTAGTTTTTTACTTTCTCAAAATGTAAAACCATTTTATTGTTTGTTTGGGTTAGCGAGTATTTTTATGAATTTACCTCTAAAGACGTTTGTACGCGTAAAAAATTTTGTACTAACTAATAACTTTTTTACTAAATAGCAATTATGAAGCTATTTGTAAATGATACGCCGGTAGAAATTATCAGCGCTGAAGATCCGGTAGATGAGACTAAGTACGAGTACCAGTTTGATGCTCGCCAGCATCGTTTGAAAAATATTAGTCTCAAAGATGATGTACTCGTAAGACATGCCCACGAAGCTTACATCAAAGATTGCTTGGACTACCTGGATAAAAAGAAGGTAAAAAAACTGGACAGCATTACTTTCTTGGTGCCGAGTATCGAGAAAGCCAAGGCATTTGTCAAAGAGCAGTTTATAGTGATAGAAGCTGCCGGTGGAGTTGTCAGCCATTCCGATAAAATCCTTATGATCTACCGGCTCGGCAAGTGGGACCTGCCCAAGGGAAAAATTGAAAAGGGAGAAACGCCCAGGGTAGGGGCCCTGCGTGAGGTAGAGGAAGAATGCCAGGTAAAGGCTCGCTTACTGGAGGAGGTTTGTCATACCTGGCACACGTATACGCGCAATAAAAAGAAGTACCTCAAAAAAACTTATTGGTACGCCATGGAATGCCTTGATGACAGCCAGATGAAAGCTCAGGCAGAGGAAGGGATAGAAGAGGTCAAGTGGATGCATGAGCCGGAAGTGCATCATGTGCTTTACGATTCGTATTTCTCAATCCGTTATGTCATGAGAGAGTATTTCCAGAAAATGGGACGCTAAATTTTGTAGGGCAGAAATTCATTCACATCCCCCTGGTAGCGATGCACTTCGCGGATAATAGAGGAGTTGATGTGTGCATACTTGGGAGAAGTAATCAGGAAGACCGTTTCCAGGGTATGGTTGAGGTGCTGATTGACCTGAGCAATGCTATTTTCGTACTCAAAGTCCGTTGTATTTCTGAGCCCGCGCAACAGGTAGTTGGCCTCATGCTTTTTGGCCAGTTCGGCAGTGAGCTCGTCGTATACGACGACCTGTATGCAGTCATTTCCATCAAAAGTTTCTTCTATGTGACCTTTCATCTTGTTTACGTCAAAGTAGCGCTTCTTGCGGCTGTTATGCCCAATGCCGATGATGATTTTATCAAAGAGTCCCAGACCTCGCTTTACAATATCTTCGTGCCCTCTGGTAAAAGGATCAAAGGAACCAGGAAAAAGCGCTATTCTCATCATTCACAGACGTAAATGCTAAAAAGGTCGAAGTACTGATGATCAGGTACTTCATCAAACATAAAAGCAAACTTCAGGTAAGAGGGTCTACCCCCGAAAGAAATGTTTTGGATGTACTGGTAAAGCTCCCGGTAATGATCTGAATCAGATGCTATATTTCCCCATACGACTGCTCTGGTGTCTTTCTGGCCCATGTTAAGTTCCTGCATGGCCATCAGCGTATACTTCAATACATCGGCGGGGCTATTGTACTGAAAACGGTTATAGAAAATAAGCTTATTATCTTCAGTTACTACCAGACTGAAGTTGTGCCGGCCAATGTGGATATAAAGGTCCTTATAGTAAGTAAAGTCGCGGTGGCTCTGTATTCCTTCAATGAGAGCGCTTCCCTGATGCAATACCTGCACCGTAAGCGTAGGATAAATGGAGCGGACTTTCTCAACAATTTTACGCTCAGCGGCGAAGACAGAAACCGACTCTGACTGTTGGTGTTGATAATAATAAAAGTCATCCAGTTCTGCATCTACCTCCGCACTCAATTTAAGGTAATCTCTCAGGTGATTATTGGTAAAAAGGTGGGAAGGAATGAGGGTGAATTTCTGGTTTTTCATGGCCAGTTTCACAGACTTCCAATAACCAGCCATCAGAAGATGATGCCCTTCAAACAGCTTGTAGAGGGTATTAATGAGAATATTAGTAGAAGTAATGCCCTCTAGCTCATAATCCTCGAGCAGAAGGCATTTGTTTTCTCGGGTGTCAGTAATGCAAAACTGAAAATCATGACGTCCTACCAGCAAGGATAGATTATAGTATGTCAGGTCATCAATACTAAATGCAGTATCCTTGATGCGATTGATTAAATGGAAATTTCCCGCTTCTTGCTCCAAGTCTCTTTGGTTTTGCATTATTGAAAGTGCTAAGGCTCACTCCCAATTACCCGCCGTCGTTACTTCAGTACGAGAACCCACTCTCAGAGGACCTTTAATGCTGTTCTCACCACGACGTGCCGGGTTAATAGGTGAAGGATCTTTAACCTCAAATACATCAACGTCTACACCACTTCGTGTGATTTTGTCGGCAAAAATCTCAAATTCAGCACGAGTGACAGGCACGTACATGAGTTCGCTCAAAGAAAATTTTTGATACACCGGATTGTCGTAGATAGAATCTCGTACAGATACACTTCCTAAAGTATCTATGTAGATGGTCGTCTCTTCAGCACCGTAATCCAGCAATACCGTCTCCTCTCTCCTTTGTGTGATGTAGATCTTACCAGTATCTATAAAGCTGATTAGTTTGTCCCAGTCACTGGTAAATTGGCCGTTTACGTCTTTGTAGGCAAGTTGTGCATCTCTGATAAACTGTAGCTTTTCAATGACTCGATTCTCGATGCGTGCGATGCGCTCCTCTTCTTCAACTGTTGAGATAATACCGTTAATCAGGTAGTAACCGATACCAACAGCTATTAACACAAAGACAATAGTTAGTACTTTAGTAAGGTTCATTGTGTAGTAAGTTTTTTTACAATTATATACATTTTAATAGGTAAAACATAACCGTTGAACACGCTATTTTAATGTTTTATCATCAAATCTAAAATATCCGCGGCGTTTCATTAAATCTTTGGGAGTTTTACAAAGGTTAATCATACGATGCATCTGCTCTCCTTTTTCGCGCTCTACTTCCATTGGTGACAGATATCGGACCTGCTCAATGATCTGATCTTCCTGCTGCATTTCCGGATCATTACCGACAACAAGCCGACCTCCTCGCACGTCTACAGAAAAAAAAAGTTCCATAGCATGCAAGGGAGGTTTCAGAAATTCGTGGGTAAACAAAAAGGAGTTTACTTGGATCTCCAGCCCACACTCCTCCAGGAATTCCCGCTTCAGGCAATCTTCGGCACTCTCTCCAAAGTGCATGCCTCCACCCGGAGGAGCATAAAAATAACCTTTTGAAGTCATGGCCCTGTGTCGTACTAGCAAAAGTTTGTCTCCTGACAAACAGACACCACAGGCTCTGACACGGAGTTTATTTCCGTACAATTTTTTTATGGCTTCTTCTGCCATCTATCAATGTGATTTACTGACGCTGATAATTTTCAGCAAATGCTTTCTTTGACAAGAATAAACTCAAATTTGTTATATAATTAAATGAAGTTTATTATATTGATATTATCCTTCGGTATACCGCGGAACAGTTGTTTTTAGTTTCTGCCTACATGTAGTTATCAACATTTTTAGTTATGAATGCAGCTCAATTTAAAAAACTTTCACTAAGTCATCAGTCTTCATTTTTGTGGGAGAAAGGGGTACATCTCTGTAGCAGAAAAGCCCCTCTCTATCTAGTGCATCTGTACGCATTTCAGAATTTTTACGTAGAAGTTTACTTTTCTTACGGTCTCTGCCGGATAGAAAACATAAATGTAATGGACAGTACAGACGGCCTGGAAGCTTACCTACTGGATTTGCCAATGCCAGGCTATCTCTCTTGAAATTAGCGAAGGCGGGTGTAATAAACCCTTAGTTTTAGGCTATCAGCACTGGTAATCAACTGAGTGACGCTGCTGTTAAGATCATTAGGGTAAATCAAAATTTCCGAATTTTCTACAAAGCCATCCAGCATCGTTTGAGTAAAGCTAGTCACCCTAAGGTCATATGCCATATTCGCAGAGTCATATACCAAAGGAGAAGCTTCACGAGGTACAGGTTGCCGGCCTAACTGATCGTAGAAGTATTCACTGTCTTCGTACATGCCGTAGAAAAACAAGTTACGCTGAGCATTAGCGAAAGTAGAAAGTATCCGCGAAACACCATCGTCCTGCACCAGGTATCCTGCTAGTGCTACCGGTGGATCTTTTCCTGCTTCCAACTCGGTGAGGCCAATGTGTAAGGTCACACTGTTCAACAGGATACGATCGTCATTATTGGCTACAAAATCTTGCAGCGGCTGAAAGTCTATTCTGGGAATTAAACCTGTATATGACTGAAGGTACAACCGGGCGTCAGTGGGTGTAACAGCTTCCAAAGGTTCATTGATTTCTGCAAGGGCGGTAGCACTGCGGTTGGTTTCTACACCATTAAAAATTTTGTTAGCTACGAAACTAAACGTCTTGGAAGCAGTGTCTCCAGGTGCGCTGTAGTACATCAGCATCTGTACCCTCGAGAAACCGGTCATAAACTGATTTTCGGAAGAAGGTACCAGCGCCAGACCCCGGAAGTAATCTTGGAAAAGGGCATTACTGTCTAATTCAACAGCATTGTTTTTTAACTTATCCAGCAGATCATTACCTATCATTTCGTCCATTCTCACCCGAACCGTATCGGCTTCAAGCGGATTAGCAGAGAAACGGGAACTGGCCAGTGGTGTGCGAGCGGTTTCGTATGGTATGGACGAACTGGAAAAATAAGTAATTGTATCATTAAACGGCTCACTAAGCCGCCTAATCTCCAACTCTTGCTGCAGACTGGCTCTCGCATCACCGTAAAAGTAGTTCCTAACCATGACCAGCACCAGTGAGTCCAGTTCGTCATCACTTTCAGCACTGCTCGTCAAAGAGCCTAACCCCATATTAACATAACCAATGGAGCGGACTGTGCCAAAATCATCACTCTGGTAGTTGCCTACCAGGAGGCGGTCTACATTGGTAGTCGCGATGGAATCAAGTTGTACGAGCTGATAAGGTAGAGTAAGTTCTGTAAAGGAAAGATCAATGTTTTCGTCTTGTGGGTTAAAATCCAAGCTCAGCAGTTCTTCATCGTCACAAGAAATAAGGAAGAGGGCTGACAGTGCTGCCAGCCCATATTTTCCTTTAGTTAACCAATTCATTATATAAGTTGAAGTAGGAATCCAGGAGATTATCGTCTTTCTCAATGGTATCAATCTTTTTCTCACTATCGTACTCTTCTAATAATGTGTTCAGGCCGTCGTTTACATCTTCTTCCGCCTTGATGATAGCATCAGCGTACTCTATACCAATTTTGATGAAGCCCTCGTAGTCGGCCGACTGCAGGTTGGTCAGCATACTGTCGTCAATGTCCATCATTTTTACCTTATCAAGCAGGTTGGCATCAAACTTATGCTTAAAGGGATTGTTATAAACAGTGAAAACTGTCTTGGTATTTTTAAAGAGAGGATCGTTTTTGTAAGTAGTCTTCAGATACATGGGAATCAAGCTCGTCATCCAGTCGTTGCAGTGTACGATGTCAGGAGCCCAGCCCAATTTCTTGACAGTTTCAATAACGCCTTTGCAGAAGAAAATGGCACGTTCATCGTTGTCCTCATAAAAGTTGTTTTCTTTATCAAAGAATACAGACTTACGATGAAAGTAGTCCTCATTATCAATGAAGTAAACCTGGAGTTTTGCATTGGGAATGGAGGCCACTTTAATAGTAAGAGGCTTTTCTTCCTCGCCCACTGCAATGTTGATACCAGACAACCTAACTACTTCATGTAGTCTGTTTTTACGTTCGTTAATCAGTCCGAAGCGGGGCACAAGAATTCGGATTTCCATACCTCTCTCCTGCATACCCTGGGGTAGTTGACGAACGAAGTCAGCCACCTCAGAAGTTTGTAAAAAAGGATTGATTTCACTGGCTACATAAAGAATTCGGAGTTTTGACATATCTTTACGGATTTGATTGTGTTAAGGGAAATGCAATGGTAAAATTACGAAAATTTTATCATATTTCCACTTTTTTTCAATTGCTCACAGCACTTTGGATGATAATTCGCACTACAACTAAGAATAATGCAAATATTGTACGGCGTAAATTCAATACGTAGCTATGTTACTCAGCAGCGACAGCGGGGGCTTTCCTGTGGTTTGGTGCCCACAATGGGAGCACTCCATGCCGGGCACATCGCACTGCTGAAACAAGCCCGTCTTGATAACGATCTTATCGTGTGTAGCGTATATGTGAATCCCACACAGTTTAATAATCGTCAGGATCTAGATAAGTACCCACGCAATCTGGAACAGGATATACAGTTATTAGAGAGAGCCGATTGCGATGTGCTGTTTTGTCCTGACGACAAGGTAATGTACCCCCGGGGCCAGGAGCATACATTGAAGATGGATTTTGGCCCCATGAGTTGTGTACTCGAGGGGGAGTTCAGGCCTGGTCATTTTAGTGGCGTAGGTCTGGTGGTTGCCAAACTCCTGAATATCGTCCGGCCCGACCGTGCTTACTTTGGACAGAAAGATCTCCAGCAGTGTAGCATTGTAAACAAACTAATCAAAGATCTATTTCTTGAAGTAGAACTTGTAACGGTGCCTACCGTAAGAGAGCAAAGCGGTCTGGCTATGTCTTCCCGCAACAAAAGGCTAACTACGGAAGGCAGAAAAATGGCGGCAAATTTGTATGCTGCTCTCCAAGTTGTACAGGAAGCACTTAACCAGAAAATTCCGGTTGAGAAAGCCCGTCAACAAGGATACGATGCGATTGCCCGGCATCCGAAAATACGACTGGAATACCTGGAAGTAATTGATCGTGATCGTTTTGAAATCGTCACCGAGGCTCGGCTTAAGGGACGTTTGTCCGTCTGTATTGCTGCGTATGTAGACGGAGTACGGCTGATTGACAATGTGCCGGTCTTTTTTTGACGCAGGTTATTTTTTGTGTGCTGTAAGCATGTTTGTGTCTGCACGCCAGTAATATAACGGTACACGCTGATATGAAGAAAATAAATGCAGGATTGAGCAATGAATATTGAGGTATTTAAATCAAAAATACACCGTGTAAAGATCACTCAAGCTGAATTACATTATGTGGGTAGCATTACTATAGACGAAGACCTGATGGATGCTGCCAATCTGATAGAGAACGAAAAAGTACAGATCGTTAATATCAACAATGGAGAACGCCTGGAAACATACGTGATAAAAGGCGAACGTAGCAGCGGAATGATCTGTATGAATGGGCCGGCTGCCCGTAGAGTACAGGTAGGCGATGTGATAATCATTATTTCTTACGCATCTATGGACTTTGAAGAGGCAAAACAGTTCAAACCCAAAGTAATTTTTCCTGACGAACACAACCGCCTGATAGGCTAATCATTGGCTAATTTGAAAAACGCGCTCAAATATATTCTCTCGCTGCTGGTGGCCTCTGGCCTCTTGTGGTACGTATTCAAAGATTTTGAACTAGCAGCGCTGCTGGACAAACTGAAAGAGGTCAACTACCGATGGATAGCTATTGCTGTCGTGGTTTTTCTGGCAAGCCACAGCCTGCGGGCATATCGCTGGAATCTGATGTTAAAACCGCTCGGCTACGGAAGCTTGACCACTTTCCGCACACTGCTGGCAGTGATGATCGGTTATTTTGCCAACCTGATTGTGCCACGTATGGGTGAAGTCAGCCGTTGTGGAGTTCTCAAAAGAACGGACAGTGTAACTATGACCAACTCACTCGGAACAGTTGTAGCTGAACGCGTGGTGGATCTTTGCTGCTTGTTTTTGGTCACAATAGCGCTTGTTGTCCTAGAGTTTGGCAGGCTCAACGAATTTATCTTCTCATTTATTGAGAATAAGCTCAGTAATTTCGGAGAAAATGCTGTGGTGATCTACGTGGTAGTCGGAATAGTAGCTGTGGTTGTCGCTCTATTTTTTGCTTTGAGAAATACCATCAGAGAGAAACTGAAACATAACGTACTTTATAAAAAGACAAAAACATTTTTTCGCGAGATGCTGAGCGGACTGACTAGCATCGGCCGCCTTGATAAACTAGGAGCTTTTCTAACAGCCACAGTGCTGATCTGGCTTTGTTACTATCTAATGTCGTACGTGGTGTTCTTTGCACTTCCTGAAACAGCTGGATTAGGCTGGCGCGCCGGGCTGGCCGTACTGGTGATGGGTAGTTTTGGCATGGCTGCACCAGTGCAGGGAGGCTTCGGTACTTTTCACGCGCTGGTAAGTGGTGTTTTACTGCTGTATGGCGTACAGGAGCAGGAAGGAGTTTTGTTTGCCACACTTATACACAGTATGCAAACTGTGTCTTTCATTTTCTTCGGGGGAATCAGCTTCTTTCTTGCTTCAGTGTCATCCCCAAACAAGAAAAAAGAAAATCTCCCGAAAGAGAAGAGCAATGCTTAATATCATTGTATTCCTGAACAACTTCTGGCTCTTTTTGTCGTAAAAAGCTATGCAACAATGAGCAAAAGTTAATTGTTTTACGTTTATAAGCTAGACACATAAGCTTTAGAAAACTATGTACCTTATACTATTTATCGGAATTATGATTTTGAGCTTCGTAGTAAGCCGGAGGCTCAAAAATAAATTTAAAAAATACTCTCAGATCCGCTGGAACGCTGACCTGACGGGTCGCGAGGTGGCAGCACAGATGCTCCGGGATAACGGGATTTATGATGTGAGCATCGTAAATGTACCGGGAAGACTCTCTGATCACTATAATCCCGCAGATAAGACCATTAATCTAAGTGACGATGTATATCATGGCAAATCCGCTGCCGCTGCCGCCGTTGCTGCTCACGAAACGGGTCACGCTGTGCAGCATGCTACCGCTTACAGCTTTCTGGAATTTCGTTCAGCCATGGTGCCAGTGCAGAATGTGAGCGCCAAGATTCTCAACTTTGCTATCATGTTCCTATTTCTCGGTGGTTTCTTTTTTATGAACACTGCTGGTGGCACAGGAAGTCTGCTTCAGACCGGCTTACTGGTGATCATCGGGTGTTATACGGTTATCACACTGTTCTCACTAGTGACCCTGCCCGTAGAGTTTGATGCCAGTAAACGTGCCCTGGCCTGGATCAAAGGGCGCAATATTGCCTCTCCCCAAGAGTATGATATGGCACAGGATGCACTCAAGTGGGCAGCTATGACCTACGTTGTAGCAGCACTGGGTTCTATCATGTCGTTGCTATACTTCGTCTCTATTTTCCTGGGTGGGCGCGAGTAAGAAAAAGATCAATTTTTAGTAATTATAGAGCATCCTTCGGGGTGCTTTTTTTTGAATTGTACCTTGGCAAGGATTATATTATGCCTAGCAAAATATTCTGCATGCATAACAGATATTAACGCAGGAAATATGAACTTTCAATTAACAGAAGAGCATCTGGCGGTACAGGAAGCAGCCCGCGAGTTTGCCCAGAAAGAATTGTTATCGGGTGTCATTGAGCGGGACGAAGCGCAAAAGTTTCCCGCTGAACAAATTAAAATGATGGGAGAGCTAGGCTTTATGGGTATGATGGTAAGTGAGGAATACGGTGGCGGCGGAATGGATACCAAGTCCTACGTGCTGGCGATGGAAGAAATTTCCAAAGTTGACGCCTCGGCTTCAGTCTGTATGTCGGTAAACAATTCGCTGGTGTGCTGGGGGCTGGAAACCTATGGAAGTAAGGAACTGAAGCGGAAGTATTTGCCGCGTCTGGCCAGGGGTGAGATAATCGGAGCATTCTGCTTATCAGAGCCAGAAGCAGGATCAGACGCTACGATGCAACGTACCACAGCACGAAGCCAGGAAGATCACTACTTGCTTAGTGGAAATAAAAACTGGATTACCAATGGGAATAGTGCTTCGGTTTATATTGTCATAGCGCAGAGCGAACCAGAAAAAAAACACAAAGGCATCAACGCGCTTCTTGTAGAAAAGGAATGGAAGGGCTTTATGATAGGTAAAAAGGAAAATAAGATGGGCATACGGGCCTCTGATACGCACTCCCTAATGTTTGATGACGTAAGGGTACCTAAATCACACAAAATTGGTGAGGAAGGCTCTGGTTTTAAGTTTGCCATGTCAGTACTCAACGGTGGACGAATAGGCATTGCAGCACAGGCGCTCGGCATTGCTTCAGGAGCATATGAGCTATCGCTAAAGTATGCTAAAGAAAGAAAAGCTTTCGGTCAGGAGATCAGTAAGCACCAGGCCATACAGTTTAAACTGGCTGATATGGCCACGAAAATTGAAGCAGCTCGTTTGCTGTGTTTACAGGCAGCCGACCACAAAGACAGGGGGCAGCCTTATGCTCAGGCAAGCGCCATGGCAAAGTTGTATGCATCGCAGGTAGCTATGGAAGTAACGACGGAGGCAGTACAGGTGCATGGAGGCTATGGATACGTGAAAGAATACCATGTGGAAAGGCTGATGCGCGATGCAAAAATCACTCAGATCTATGAGGGCACGTCAGAAATTCAAAAGCTGGTGATTTCACGGGAAATATTTAAATAGCACCATTTGCATGTAATAATTGAAGTAAAAATGAAGTAAATTAGCATTTTTCGGTGAAGATTATACTTTATTGTTTGGAAAATTACATACGTTTACTAAATTTGAAGAATTGATCGCTAATGCAGTAATTAATTTCACCCTCTACATACTTTTACTCCTAAATTGAATGGAAGATTACAATAAGATCATTGAGTCGCTTAGTGTCCGCTTCATTAAGTCAAAGAACATAAGAATACTACAGCCGGTAAAAATCCAGAACTATTACGACGTTGAAAACACCATACTTGTTCTGAATCGTGGTAAGGTAAGATTTGGGAATGACGATACAGAGGTTCAGGGTGGAAATGTGGTGTTCATACCAGGAGGGAAGCAAATATCGGTGACATATGGCTCCGGAAACCCTGTGAGCCTTTCCAATGATGACTTCATCAACAATAAAGAATTGTACTTCCAATCTCTGGAGACAACTGATGTCAAGACACTGGAAGCCGAGAATTTCAGCTTTATCAATTTTGAAGCTAAGGTTTTTGATTCGGTTAATTTCTTCGCCTCTTTGGATATTCCTCCCTTCGTAATTGAAGGCAACGATAATATTCCGTCAATCATCAGTGAAATACTAAGCGAAAACAATTCAGATACACCCGGCAAAGACCGCATTATTAAGCTGAGTACCGAGCGCATGGTGATAGAAATTATTCGCTACATCCTTGAGAACAGGATGTTTGTGGAGCAGCTCGCTACCAACAGCACCTACTTTAAAGACCCTCGCCTCATAGATATATTTGCTTACATCAAGGAGAACATTGGCGGTGACCTTTCAAATAAAGTACTGGCAGGTGTGGCCAATGTTTCTGAAGACTACGTGGGTCAGTACTTTAAGATGCTGACCGGGATCAATCCTCAGGATTATATTGAGTACCAGCGGATGGAGAAAGCGGTAAACTTGTTGCGGACTACTAAGAAAAGCATACGTGAAATTGGTAAGGAAGTAGGTTATAAAGACACTGCTTATTTCTGCCGTCGCTTTAAGATGATGTTTGGTATCCCGGCAGGGAAAATGCGCCGCCGTGAGTCTTTGATGAACGTCTAAAGCGATAATTAGCTATTTGTACTACACAACCACAGCCCGGTATCACGCCGGACTTTTTTTATTCTATCAGTGGTCTAATAGCCTGAAGCTTGCTTCGTGGGTAAAAACAAAAAACTAACCGCTTACAATGCCTCGGGGCTTACCCCGAGGTGATTTACTTTTTCAGCTTTTTTCCCTGCCTTATCAGCACCTCGGAGCCATGCAGTACAAACACTGATTCGGGGTGCTGTAAATAGCTCTCAAATTCACTTCCGTACAGCATAGCAGTATCAGCTCTAAAGTCATAATCCTGGACTGGATAGTATTGCCAACGTGGGTGTTCTACAGCGTATTCCATAGTATGGCGTTCACTCAAGCGATTGTAGCCCCAGTAATGCTCTGCAATAAATTCCTCCATAGAACCCTCATCCATAGTGTGCGGCCGCGCCTGTGCCTTTGCATAAAGGTGGTGCCATTGTCGGTATTTTTTCCATCGGTAGTGAACACGAAGATCTTGACTTGTATGCTGAATGGCATAGCGCATAGGGGCATAACTATACTGCTCCCGGTAAAGTGTATTAGCCAGGAAGGCCACCACAGGCTTAGGCACCAACTCGCTGACAAATACAGTTCCTCTTCGCCAGTGGCCGTCTTTCATTTTTCGCCGTACGTAAAAGCGTAGATTCACCTCTGTAAAATTCTTATGAAAGGGGAATGATATACTAAGTATCCGGGTGTTGAGAAAGCGAAATCCGACAATGGATGCGTAGGTCTTACCCTGGAAAAAATCAAGCTCAGTATGTGATGGTAGCCAGGGCTGTAATACTTCTGGTGGCACAGCGTAATTAGCCATGATCAGATAATGCCATGCGGCTCTGAGAAATACAGGTTTTTTGGATTCCATAAGAGTTTTTTTGTTTAAATCAACGGCCAATAGGAAGGAGTGTTTACGGCACTGCTACTCCATCCAGTTGTTGAAAATGCCCCCTTACACTTTGCCACTGGCTGCTGGCTACTGCCAGAAGATACCGGCATTCGGCGGTGAATTCCTGCTCCACTATTTCTAGGTCGTGCTGGTCAATCATTTGTATAACCTCATTGGTAGCTTCGTAGGAGAAGCGAATCTCCAATGGTTTGCGAATCACCTTACGAACGATCATATTTTGGGAGATAACATCAGCAGCCGCTGTTTTGTAAGCATTGACAAGCCCACTAACTCCCAGTTTAGTACCACCAAAGTAACGCACTACTACTACCAGCGTGTCGTACAAGTTATTTGAGCGAATCTGCCACAGGATGGGATCACCAGCGGAGTGAGCAGGTTCTCCATCATCATTGGCGCGATAGCTTTCTTCCCGTCCCTCTTCAGGCTTCAGGATAAAGGCAAAGCAGTGGTGACGGGCGTCGTGATACTGTTTTTTGAGGGATTCTAACTTTTGTTTTACATCATCTTCCGAGCTCACTGGGTAAGCAAAAGCGAAAAACTTACTGCCTTTTTCCTTATAAAAACCTTCTGACGGACCAGCCAGAGATCGGTAGGTATCCTGCTCAGTCATGGATCCAGATCTTCCGTCAGGTAAAGGTACGCTGATCCCAGGTAATCGATCAGATCAGAGGCTAAAGAGGCTTCCTTACTCAGGTCTTTGCTCGCCAGGTCACCAGCCAGGCCGTGCAGATACACGCCCAGCAGGGCAGCATCCAGCACATCGTATTGCTGCGAACGCAGTGAAGTGATAATACCAGTAAGAGCATCGCCCGTGCCTCCGGAAGCCATACCTGGGTTGCCCGTGCTGTTAAAACAGATCTTTCCATCGGGAGTGCCAACAGCAGTATGTGCTCCTTTCAGGACAACGTACACCTGATACTTCGCAGTGAATCGGGTAAGAAGTTCTAATCGATGAAAATCATTTTTGGCCGGCTCGGTGAGTCTTTCAAATTCTTTGGGATGGGGCGTTAGAATGGCATGTCGGGGTAGCAGATCCAGCATCTCACGATGCTTTCCGAGTATGTTCAGTGCGTCGGCATCCAGCACCATGGGCATATCCCGTTGTTGAGCTTCATCCAGCACCTTTCGCAGGGCATCCACAGTCTCGTCAGAAGTGCCAAGACCCGGCCCCATACCGATCACCTCATAGTTGCTGAGAGCTGTGTTACCTTTCTGTTGCAGGTCAGTGAAGATGTACTGGTGACGGTCTACGGTGGTCATGGCTTCAGGATTGGCGATCTGCATGATCTGGTATCCACACTCCGGTACATGCACAGTGAGCAGGCCTACGCCTGCTTTAAGACAAGCACGGGTACAAAGAACTGCTGCTCCTATTTTACCGTGACTCCCGGCAATTAGCATGGTTTTACCGAAGTCTCCTTTATGCGAAAAAAGCGCTCTTTTCTTGTGCAGCGACAGTGCCAGGAAAAAATCAGTAAAATAGTATTTGGCATCAATTTCCTGAATAAAGGACTGGTCGAGCCCGATATCCAGCACCTGCCATTGCCCGACAAAAGGTACACTGTAGGGCAGCAAAAAAGCCAGTTTAGTCATTTGAAACGTAAAAGTATAATCTGCTTTCACAATCGCTCCAGCATCTTCTTCCAGTGGTTTGTCGGCATACAGGCCGGAAGGCACATCTATGGAGGCTAGGGCACAGCCCGATGTATTCATGGTGTGAATGACATCGGCAAATATACCTTCTACTTTTCGGGAAAGACCACTGCCGAAAAGGCCATCAATGACGATCGCTTCCTGGGGAATTTCTGGTATGTCCTCCTGGGTCTCAATATTATTGACAGCGTGCAATCGGTTGGTAAGTCTTTCCCGGTTTATCCTGAAATCTTCTGAAACATCGCCGGCTGACTTTACGGTATACGAGTGAACCTGTATACGCTTGTTGAGCAGCATACGAGCGATGGCCAATCCATCACCGCCATTATTACCGGGGCCGCTAAACACGAAGACCTGATTTTCAGTAATGCCGAAAGTTTCCAGAAAGGCTTCAGTAAAGGCTGCCGCTGCCCGTTCCATCAGATCAATAGATGCAATAGGTTCATTACGGATGGTGGCAGCATCAGCTTCTCGGGTTTGTTCGGCGGTTAAGATTTTCATACTGCTTAAGGTTAATGATTAAAAAATGATCAATTATTCGGGGATGGTAGCATAAAAATGGCCATGCTCCAGATAGTAGAGTAGCTGTTCCACACTTTCTCCCGCTTTCTTCTCGACGGCTTCCACGGTATTGAATGCATTATGAGGCGTAAAAATTACATTGGGTTTTTCCAGAAGAACCAGAGTGGCCTGTACCTCGGGGTCGTCGCTACTTCTGCCCTCACGCAGCGATACTGCGAGCTCTTTCTCATTGACGTAAACGTCCATACCTACGCCAGCCAGGTGGCCTTCTTCCAAATGTTTGAGCAGGTCCGTGGAAGGCGACTGTTCGCCTCTTGAAATATTGACAAAGACGAGTCCTTTCTTGGCCTGGCTAAGCCGCTGGTAATTAAAATAACCGTAATTATCCTCGGTCAGATTCATGGCACAGACCACTATATCTGCCAGCGGAAGTCCTTCGTCTATGCTAACATACTTTTCCTCAGGATATTTGTTCTCGATATCTACACACAATACATTCATATCCAGTCCGTGCCCGATCCTAGCAACCTGAGAACCTATATTTCCCACACCCACGACCAGCAGGGTTTTCTTTTCAGCTTCTCGGCCGGTAATGCCATCGCGGTGAAAGTTGCGGAAGTTTGTCATCTGCTGGGGCAGTTTACGCATCAGCGACATCCATAGGAGCATAGCCTGCTCCGCAACGGCCCGGTTGCAGTAAAGTGGCAGGTAGCCACAGTGCACATCTACACCCGTGCGCTGGCGATAATCAATCAGGTGGTCAAACCCGGTACTGCGGGTAAGTATAGCGTCCAACTGACCAGCCCACTCCGCAGGAATGGCTGACTGGGTACGCACGCTAACGATAGGAGCGGGGAGCGCTTCGGCGCTATATTCCTGAATGGTTTTCCAACTGAATCCGGCTTCGATGTGGTCGGGAAGAAAGTGCCTGATCTGTTCGGCCTCTTCTTCAAAAGCTTCAAAAAAGAATACTTGCATAAAAGTGTGTAGTGTCTGGTATAATAAATTAATCGGGCGTTAAGGTGTTTTTGATTATCCTAATCAAGTAGATTTGCGATTTATTTCCCAAGTTAAGGCTAAAATATTAGACAAATGGCAAAAGAAATTATTCAGACCAACGAGGCACCGGCACCCATTGGCCCTTACAGTCAGGCTATCAAAGCGGGCAATACGCTGTACGTCTCCGGTCAAATTGCGCTAGATGCAGGGAGTGGCGAGCTCATCAATGATAATATTACGGAAGAAACTCATCAGGTGATGAAAAACCTGGAAGCTATCCTGCGCGCAGCCGGAGGTGGTTTTGACCAGGTAGTCAAATGCTCCATCTTCGTAAAGAGTATGGGAAATTTTGCTACGGTGAACGATGCCTACAGCCAGTACTTCAAAGAAATGCCCCCGGCTCGCGAAACAGTTGAGGTAAGGGATTTGCCCAAACACGTCAACGTTGAAATCTCCTGTGTAGCAGCGCTGGATGCGTAGTTGAGGAGTTCCCTTGTGAAGAGTCTTTTCCCTTTCAGCCAGGAGACCGTTGTGACCTCTTACAACAAGACGGAAGTGTATCTACGCCTGTGGAGTGTGACGGAACCTACTGGGGACGAAGAGTGGGAGCCTGATGTGGATGAGGATCAACTACTGTTCAACGGTCGCGTCGATACTGACACATTCCGGCTCTCGCGCAAAGTAAAGAGGGCTAACAATTTTTTGCCTCAGATGCGAGGCCGGGTAGAGTCTACTTCCCTGGGTAGTATCGTTTTTATTCGCTATCGGCTCTTCCTCTGGACACTCTCTTTTTTGATCTTCTGGTCAATCCTTACGACGCTTTTTGCCCTGTACTTCCTGATTTACGAGAAGATTTATATCAATGCTGCCTTTTCATTATCACTGGGTCTGGCAAATTATGTGATTGCAGTGCTCAACTTTCGTAAGCAGGTCAGGATTAGTAGCAGTGCACTCCGGGAAGTATTGGCGTAAGGGTTGCGATTGACTGTAGCTCTGCAGTAGTTTTGTACAACTATCCAAAACCAGTACAGTTATTATTCTAGAAAAGAGACCCAAATATAGCTCATGAAAGAACAAGTAAGAGTAAGGTTTGCACCCAGCCCAACCGGACCTCAACACATTGGGGGTATCCGAACTGCTTTGTATAACTATCTCTTTGCACGCCAGCAAAAGGGCACGTTTGTACTTCGCATCGAGGATACCGACCAGACACGTTACGTAAAAGGTACTGAAGAATATATTAAAAAGTCTTTGGCATGGTGCGGCATACAGCCGGATGAAGGTGTGGATGAAGGCGGCCCTTATGCACCTTATCGTCAGTCAGAGAGGCGCGGCATATACCAGCAATACGCCAAGCAGTTGATTGATGAAGGTAATGCCTATTATGCCTTTGATACAGAAGAAGAACTGGATAAGATGCGTGAAAGGCTCAAAGAAGCTCGCGTAGCCCAACCTCAGTACAATGCCATCTCGCGTATGACGATGAAAAACTCGCTGACCCTACCTGAAGATGAGGTACAACAAAAAATTGAAGCCGGTGATCCTTACGTCATCCGCCTCAAAGTACCTCGCAAAGAAGAGGTGCGGCTGCAGGATATGGTGCGCGGGTGGATCATGGTTCACTCATCCACGCTCGACGATAAGGTGCTAATGAAATCAGACGGTATGCCGACTTACCACCTGGCCAATGTAGTAGATGATCACCTGATGAACATTACCCACGTCATTCGGGGTGAGGAGTGGCTGCCTTCAGTACCCTTACATGTGCTCCTGTACCAGTACCTGGGCTGGGAGGAGAGTATGCCTCAATTTGCCCATCTGCCCCTGCTGCTAAAGCCCGACGGTAACGGAAAGCTCAGCAAACGTGATTCGCTGAAGCATGGTTTTCCGGTGTTCCCGATGGAATGGACTGATGAAGAAGGCAATGAACTGATTGGTTTTAAAGAGGAAGGATACCTGCCCGATGCTTTTATCAATTTTCTGGCCTTCTTGGGATGGAACCCCGGTACTGAACAGGAACTGTTCAGTAAAGAAGAATTAGTCAAAGCATTTAAAATTAAGCAGATCAATAAGGCTGGAGCTAAGTTTGACATCAATAAAGCTAAGTGGTATAACCAACAGTATCTGCGACAGAAATCAGATGATGAACTGGCTGACCTGTTGATGGCTCAGCTAGACAAGGCAGGCGTAGAAAGCAGCCGGAAGAAAGCTCTTAGGGTGAGCGAACTCATGCGAGAACGAGTTACATTTTCGGCTGAAATATGGGAAAATGCAAAGTTCTTTTATCAGCCGCCCCAACGATATGACGAAAAAATCGTTTATAAAAAGTGGACAGATGAAGCTACCAGCGTGCTACAAGCTTATGCAGAAGCACTTCGTGTACATACTGGTAGCTTTTCTGTAGACGACGCTAAAGCCGTGTTACAGCAGGTTTTAGAAGAGCAAGGTGTAAAAATGGGTAAGGTAATGCAGGCGCTTCGCCTGGCGGTTACCGGCGAGGGCTCAGGCCCTGACTTGATGCCAACCCTGGAGATACTAGGCCATGAAGAAGTGGCATTGCGTATTGAAAACGCCCTGCATAAACTGAGTAGCCAAGTAAAAACTTAAAAGATATGAGTAGGAAGAGATTAAGTAAAAGAGATAGGCCTAAGGTGAATGAAGAACTGAATGGTTTTGATATTAAGATAGACTCATTTGGAGAGATTACGTCTACATTGGATATTGACAATATCAACAAATTCCTAAACCGTCATGTAGATGACAAGAAGCTACGTGACCGGGATGATATTGATAAAGGAAAAGTTACTGACGAGAGTAAGGCTGATAAGCCTAACAAAAATATTAAGAAGTAACGATCTCCCAGACCTCATTTACAGGCACAGGCAGCTCAGCAATGGGCTGCCTTTTTAATTCATGCCCTGGAGCCACACGCTAAACTTGGCACCACTTTAACTATCCAATTCTAAGGAGAGGTATGATTTAACTCTAAAAAAATGCCGGACGCTATGGCCCGGCGATTTATTTTAAATATCAAACTTAATGCCCTGTGCCAGGGGCATTTCGGTACTGTAATTGATGGTATTGGTCTGTCGGCGCATATAAAATTTCCAAGCGTCGGAACCGGATTCACGGCCGCCGCCGGTATCTTTCTCGCCGCCAAAAGCGCCACCTATTTCTGCCCCGGAAGTACCGATATTGACATTGGCGATACCACAGTCAGAGCCCTGGTGGGAGAGAAAGATTTCGGCTTCCAGTAGGTTTTGGGTGAAAATGGCCGAAGAAAGCCCTTGCTGCACATCGTTCTGGATACGAATAGCTTCTTTTACATCACCTTTATAGCGGATCAGGTACAGGATGGGCGCGAAGGTTTCTTCCTGCACGGTATCGTAGTGATTCTCTGCCTCCACCAGCGCCGGCGTCACATAACAACCTTTTCCATAAAACTCACCTTCCAAGACTTCACCTCCAGTCAGTACTTTTCCTCCTTCGCTTTCTATACTTTTCAGGGCTGCCTTGAAGTTTTTCATTGCTTCTTCGTCAATCATAGGGCCAACCAATGTCTTGCTATCGAGGGGGTTGCCGATGGATAGGGTAGGATACACCTTAAGCAAACGGGATTTCACCTCCTCATAAAGGCTGTCGTGTATGATGAGGCGGCGGGTGCTGGTACAACGCTGACCACAGGTGCCGACTGCTCCAAAGACTGTAGCACGAATGGCCATTTCCAGGTCGGCATTTCCAGTGATAATGATGGCGTTATTACCGCCCAGTTCCAGCAGCGACTTGCCCAAGCGAGCGCCTACCGCTTCACCAACCTTTTTGCCCATGCGGGTAGAACCGGTGGCTGACACCAGGGGAATGCGGCGGTCGTGAGACATCATGGCACCAATCTCAGCGTCACCCAGGATCAGGTTAAAAATACCTTCGGGCATATCATTTTCTTGCAGTACTTCGGCTACAATGTTCTGGCAAGCAATGCCGGTAAGGGGTGTCTTTTCGGAAGGCTTCCACACGCACACATTACCGCAGACAGCCGCGATCATAGCGTTCCAGGACCATACCGCTACCGGGAAGTTGAAGGCTGAAATCACGCCAGTGATGCCTAGAGGATGATACTGGTCGTACATGCGATGGTCAGGCCGCTCAGAATGCATCGTAAAGCCATACAGTTGACGCGATTGTCCTACGGCCAGGTCGCATATGTCAATCATTTCCTGCACTTCTCCCAGCCCTTCCTGGTAGATCTTGCCCATTTCGTAGGTCACCAGTTTGCCTAGTGGTTCTTTGTGTTCACGTAGCTTGAGCCCGATTTGCCGAACAATCTCACCCCGCTTAGGAGCAGGTAACTTGCCCCAGTAAGCAAAGCCACGTTGAGCCTGCTCTATGACTTTTTTGTAAACCCCTTTGTCGGCCATTTTTATGGTAGCGATAAGCTCACCATCCATGGGAGAGCGAATTTCACGGGTGGGGCCACCTTCCGTGGCACTACCAAAGTGCTGACCGGTACTGTAAGCAGGATTCAGGCTGTCTATCTTCAACGCCTTGAGCACCTCTTTCACTTCATCGGTTAATGTGTCAGTCGTTTCCATATCAAAAAATTAAAATGCATAATTAATCTGCTTGCAAGCATAACAGAAATTATCTGTTTTTCATATTCAGAGGAGTTAAATTCGGCCATGGAAAACCTGTTACCTTATCTGATCTTAGCCTCGCTCTGGATTGCCTATTGTGGCTTGCACAGCCTGCTGGCGGCGAATCGTATTAAAGACTTTCTCAAAGCCAGCATGGGCCGTGCTGCAAGTTACTATCGGCTGCTGTTTAATATAATTTCTGTAGCTTCACTTTTGCCCCTACTTTTTTACAATGCAATCATCTCTCAGCATCAGTTGCTTCCTGCTGCCTGGAAAGAGATTCTTACAGTGATAGGACTAATCATGGCTACTTACGGAATTCTTATTATCCGGCTGGCCTTTCGGCAGTATTCGCTCAAAAATTTTATGGGTTTGCGGCAGATCAATGAAGGTGAAAAGGAGGAAGACTTCAGCCGGGAGGGAATTCTTGCAGTAGTGCGGCACCCGCTTTACACCGGGACGCTCCTGCTATTATTGGGCTTCTGGATTTTTTCACCCACTATAGCCAACCTGGTAACTGTAACAATACTGATACTCTACATTTTGGTGGGTGTCCGGCTGGAAGAGCGCAAACTGGTTGCTCGGTACGGAGAGGCTTACTGCCAGTACCAGTGGGATGTACCTATGCTAATCCCCCGGCCGGGCAGTTTGAAAAAGCTGAGAAAGTAAATCAGCTTTCGTACGCAACACACCCGGCATTTGTAGGATGATCAGCGACCCAGCTATCGCCGGATTCCTTTCTGAGTGCGTACAGTATCCAATAATCGCCAGCGGCTGCCGTAATGAACATGACCCCAAATACAAATACCCAGCCTATGCCTGTCGCTAGTGAAAACAGGTAAGGTAAAAAGACCAGTAACAGCGCCGGCATGAAAGCGCCCCAGCGATAGGGTACCATCTTCACAGGCTTTTTGGCGTGGGCATAGGGCGTAAGTGTTTTCCACTGAAAGCCCAGTTCCATTTCCGACCAGCGTAAACCCGCCAGTTGCTGCCAGGTCAAGGCGTGTATCAGCTCATGAACCAGGATACCTCCGAAGATGAGGGGCAGAAACCACAACGAACGAATCAAAAAAACTTTTCCAGGCCGTTGCGAAAGCTTCTACCCCCAGATAAGGGCATAAGGAATCAGCAGCAGCAGCGAAGCAAAAATGAAAGGCAGTACCAGTATTTGTAACCGAACCATAGAGACTGAGAGGTCTTTGGCATTTCCTTCATGCTTGGTTTCCATGAATAGGTAATTTTGTAGGAAGTATTAACACTAAGGTGAGTACAGACAGGCAGAAAACTGGCTGTTCCTCTGGTAAGAGAGATATGAACGCCAGTCCTGCAGCAGTATTTCCTGTAGCATATCCTGCCGGTCATCCGCATCGTCTACGTAGAGGCGAATGACCTTCTGCGCCAGACCGCTATGTTGCTGCACCATTTATAAAAACGCTTTCTTGTCTGGTTTGGTCATGAGAATAGGGTTACTGAATTAATGTAGGCCTGCCTGATAATACTACTTATTAGTACTCAACTTCAATATCAAGCTGTCGGCCTTCTTCGTAAGCTTTTTTATCCATACCTGTACCAATCGCCAAACCAATGGCGAGTCCGATGGGTAGCCCAATACCTATAAAGGCCATGTTGTCTAGCATAAGCCCGAAGGTAGTTCCAAGCGGGACACCGAAGGCAGCCATGCCAATAGCCATCCAGGTATTCCGATAGTGGTTTACAGGCACCAGTTTGAGTTCTCTTTCAAGAAGGCGCACAATCTTCTTCTGCCTCTTTAGCAACTGTTTTCTCAATTCCTTCCCGGAACTGTTGATGGCGTTTAGTTCGTCAATGTCACTATTGATGGAGGTAGCTATTTGCCCAGGTAAGTCTTTATTTGATAGCTGGCCCAACAGCTTTTCAAACTGAAAATAGCCTCTCTTGACTTTAGTGTCATCCCCCAGATCTTTTCTTTGGCGTAGTTGGTAAATTTCCACATCAATGTATTGTTACTCACGGCATTAGTGTAACGAAAGGCGTAATTATTTTAGATGGGCAAATTTTTAAAAAAAAACACGCTATCCGGAGAAAGCGTGCTGTAATCGCTGATCATTTGATTGGATTAATCTTGCAGAAAATTACCCAGGATAGAGCTTTCACCCTTATCCTTGTTTTGGCTGTACGGTGCAATGGCAGCGATCAGCTTACGGAGTGGCATGGATTGTAACCATACCTTTCCTGTACCAGAAAGTGTGGCTAAGAAGAGTCCTTCGCCGCCAAGGACCATAGAACGCAGTCCGCCAGCCCGCTGTACATCAAAGTCAATGGTAGGCTCAAAGGCTACTACACAGCCAGTGTCTACTTTCAGCGTTTCGTTATTCAGTTCCTTCTCAATCAGCGTACCTCCGGCATGGATGAAGGCCCGGCCGTCGCCTTCTAGCTTTTGGAGGATAAAGCCTTCTCCACCTACCAGTCCGGAGCCAAGCTTCTTATTAAAAGTGATACTTACTTTGGTGCCCAGCGCAGCGCAAAGAAAAGCATCTTTCTGAACGGTGATGCTGCCCTGTTGCATTTCCGAAAGGTCTATTGGAATTACCGTACCAGGATAGGGAGCGGCAAAAGCCACCTTAGCTTTGCCACGACCGCGATGCGTAAAGTGCGTCATAAAAACCGATTCGCCGGTGAGCATGCGGGTACCGGCAGAGAGAAGTTTCCCAAAAAATCCCTGATTAGGATTGGAGCCGTCGCCCATTTTAGACTCAAAGTCTACGTTACTGTCCATGTAGACCATGGCGCCTGCTTCCGCAATGACTGTTTCGTCCGGATCTAGTTCTACCTCCACGACCTGTATGCCGTGACCGTGAATTTCATAATCAATTTCGTGTGACTGGTTCATAAAAAAATTGGTTTGGGTTTGAGAATGTATTTGCTAGTGCCTTGGTTCTTGGTGTTGTAGTGTTATGGTTCTGAGTACTGGAGTGTTATGGTTATCTTCATTTGATAAAAACAGTAATCTCATAAAACCTCAACATTATAGCACCCAAACACTTTAACACCTTTGTATTAAAACATCAAAGCACCATTCCTTATATTTAGTCCTACATCTTTAAAAAAGTAAAAACATTAACGATTTCTACGAAAATTATGAAGTTACACAACCTATCCATCAAGTGCTTGCTTTCTGTCATATTTCTTGGGTTGGCATTTTTTAATTCGCTGCTGGCACAAACAACCGCTGAACTGCCTAATATCCTGCTCATTTTTACTGATGATCAGGGCTATTACGATGTTTCCTATTACGGTACAGAAGATCTGCAAACGCCTAACATTGACCAGATCGCCGAAGCCGGAATGCGCTTTGATAACTTCTACGCTAACTGCCCGGTCTGCTCGCCTACCCGCGCTGCCCTGCTCACCGGCCGCTACCAGGATTATGTAGGCGTGCCCGGCGTCATTCGCACTTATAAAGATAACAACTGGGGCTACCTGGATCCTAAGGCTACCCTGCTGCCCGAACAGCTCAAGATGGCCGGTTACCACACCGCCCTGATTGGCAAGTGGCACCTGGGGCTGGAGTCACCCAACACGCCGGTGGAGCG
>CAZZGE010000041.1:0-28612 GCA_964653665.1 uncultured Porifericola sp.
ATTTCTAACCGTGAAAAAGAAATTCTGAAGCTGGTAATCAATGGCATGAATAATCATACCATTGGCAAAGAACTTAACATCAGCGTGCGTACGGTAGAAAACCACCGTGCCAACATGATGCGTAAGCTTGGCGTGAAAAATACTGCCGAACTGGTCAAGAAGGCGATTACCGAAAAGCTAATTGACTTACAGTGATAACTATCGCTTCTTTAACTTAACAGTGAATGCGTACCAGCATTTTTTACCTCCTAACCTCACTGACCGCATGGTAGAAATACGCTACCGGGCCGGGCTGTATTTTACCCTTCAGATGTGGCAAGCAGTCCTTATTTTTTCTAAAATATCTTGTAATTTAGGCCCTTATATTATGCCCTGTGCACTTACCTATCATCAAAAGCCGCTAATCATCATTAAACCACAGGACTATGGACATTAAAGTGAAAGAGAAAGCCCAGCAGTGGCTTAACAGTAATATTGACGTTGATAGTAAATCAACCATCGAAAAACTCCTGAACGACGGCCATGAAGATGAGCTTGTAGACTCTTTTTACAAAGACCTTGAATTTGGTACCGGAGGGCTCAGAGGAGTTATGGGCGTAGGGTCTAACCGGGTCAATAAGTACACCGTAGGCATGGCTACTCAAGGACTTAGTAACTACTTGCTCCAGACCTACCCCAAAGAGCAGATCAAAGTGGCGATTGCGCACGACTGCCGGAATAATAGCCGGTACTTTGCTGAAGTAACAGCCAATGTTTTCTCTGCCAATGGTATTCATGTTTACTTCTTCGACGACCTGCGTCCCACGCCAGAGTTATCTTTTGCTATACGTACGCTGGGCTGTCACAGTGGAGTGGTGCTGACTGCTTCTCATAATCCTAAGGAATATAATGGATACAAAGCCTACTGGAACGACGGTGCCCAACTCATCGCGCCTCATGATAAAAATGTGATTCAGGAAGTGAGCAAAATTGAAGGGATCAATGCCGTTAAGTTTGATAAGGACGAAAGTAAAATTGAGATCATCGGCCAGAAAATGGATGATCAGTATTTGGATATGCTGATGGGCCTGTCGCTTTCGCCAGAGGCTATACAGCGGCAACAAGACCTAAAAATTGTATTTACCCCTATACATGGTACGGCTATCAAACTGGTGCCCTCAGCCCTCGAGAAGATAGGCTTTACCAATGTGCATATTGTAGAAGAGCAGGCGCAACCTGACGGTAACTTTCCTACTGTAGTTTACCCGAACCCCGAAGAATCTGAGGCGTTGGATATTGCCCTAAAGCAGGCCCGCGAGTTGGACGCTGACATACTCATGGGCACTGACCCCGACGCTGACCGTGTCGGCATTGCTGTCAAAAATCACCACGGTGAATTTCAGTTGCTCAATGGCAACCAAACCGGCAGTATGTTGATCCACTACCTATTAAAGATGTGGAAAGAGAAAGACAAACTGAATGGCAAGCAGTTCGTGGTCAAAACAATCGTGACCACCGATTTGATAGAAAAGATCGCTAATCATTTCCAGGTCAAATGCTATGATACACTCACCGGCTTTAAATACATTGCGGCCCTTATCAAAGACAAAGAAGGCCAGGAAGAATTTATTGGAGGAGGTGAAGAAAGCTACGGTTACCTGTTGGGAGACAAAGTGAGAGACAAAGATGCAGTAGCCTCTTGTATGATGATAGCTGAAATGGTGGCCTATGTCAAGGATCAGGGCCTGTCGCTCTTTGATTTTCTGCTGGACACCTACCTGGAGTTTGGTCTGTACCGCGAACAATTGCACTCACTCACGAAAAAAGGTAAAAGCGGGCTGGAAGAGATACAGAAGATGATGCTTGACCTGAGGAGTGACCCTCCGCAAACCATCGGTGGCGAAAAAGTAAGTAAGATCATTGACTACCTGGAAGGTAAAGAAAAAGATCTGACCACCGGTGACCAGAAACCAATTGATTTTCCAGAATCCAATGTACTACAGTTTACCACTGAGGGGGGAAGCAAAATCTCTGCTCGCCCTTCTGGTACAGAACCCAAGATCAAATTTTACTTTAGTATAAGAGGAGATTTACCTGAGAAAAATACTTACGATCAGGAAATCCAGAAACTGGATAATAAGATCAAGACGATTATAGCGGATCTGCAGATCTGATCCACCGTCCTTTTTCTGTCATAAGCTATCCTTCAACTTGTGTATGGAGGATAGCTTTTTTATTTTGCTCAAAGTAACAGGTAAATACACACTTATATGCTAACAGAATCCCTCATCGTACTACTTGCTGTCGTGATGGGAGTAGCCGGAGGGTGGGTCGCCGCCCGCATTCGGTACCGGCAGACCAGCATAAGTCCGCAGGAAGTCGAGCAGAAGTACGTTCTCAAAGAGCTCTACAACGATACCAAACGAGAGCTTCAAGAGGCACAGCAGGAGGTTATCCGGCTCTCAAAATCGCTGGCTACGCAGGAACAGCTTAATCAGTCTGTCCAGGAAAAACTCCTTTCTCAGAAAGATGAAATTATGCATCTACAGCAACAGTTTAGGCATGAGTTTAAAAACCTGGCCAACGATCTGCTGGAAGAAAAGAGTCAGAAGTTTACCCAGCTCAACGAAGAAAAATTGGGTAACTTGCTAAATCCGCTTAAGGAAAAGATCACTGACTTCCGCACCAAGATGGAATATACTTACCTGGAAGAAACCCGAGAGCGTACTTCTTTGAAAAAAGAAATTGAGCAGTTGATCCGGCTCAATCAGCAGGTAAGTGAAGATGCCCTGAAACTGACCCAGGCGCTGAAAGGAGATAACAAAATTCAGGGAGACTGGGGGGAAATGCAATTGGAGATGATTCTGGAAAAGGCAGGTCTGGAAAAAAATATTCACTACTCCAGCCAGAGTAGTTTTACTGACCAGGAAGATCAGTGTACCCAAAGGCCAGATTATATCATCCATCTACCGGATGATAAACACCTGGTACTGGATGCAAAAGTTTCGCTCAAAGCATACGAAAGCTACTACAATACCGAGGATACCAGCCAGCAGCAGGGTTACTTAAAAGATCATCTGGATAGTATTTACCGGCATGTAAAGACGCTGAGTGATAAAAACTACCAACACCTCTACCAGATCAGCCAACCGGATTACGTCATTATGTTTGTTCCTCTGGAGCCGGCACTTACCGCTGCTCTCCGCGAGGATAACCGAATTTTTGAAAAATGCCTGGACAAGAATATCGTCCTGGTTTCTACATCTACATTGCTGGCCACTCTGCGCACCATTTCTTACATATGGAAGCAGGAAAATCAGAAAAAAAATGTAGTGGAGATAGCCGCCGAAAGTGGGAAACTCTATGATAAATTTGTGGGCTTTGTAGAAGATATGTCCAGGATTGAAAATAGTGTTTCATCTGTCCAACAGCATTACCAGTCGGCTATGAATAAGCTGTGCGAGGGTAAAGGTAACTTAGTTCGTAGGGCGGAAAAGCTGAAAGAGCTGGGTGCTAATGCTAGTAAAAAGCTGCCCGAGAGCTTGCTTAGCAAGAGTGTAGAAGTAAGAAAGATGTAATATTTAATAATTTTTAGTAAAAATATTATTTTTTACATTTATTAATTCATAAATTAGCATCAAGTATTTAGCAAGATGCTATAATCCCTTTTACCTATGACTTATAAGGAGAAAGCTATTGAAAAAAAATACTTTTCCATAGGGGAAGTAGCAGACATGTTAGATATCACGCCATCTCAGATACGCTTTTGGGAGGGTGAGTTTGATATCATAAGACCCCAAAAAAACCGTAACGGAAAACGACAATTTACCAAGGATGATATTGAAAAAATAAGGATGGTGTTTCACCTGGTAAAGGAAAAGGGGTATACCTTGCAGGGAGCCAAGCAAATGATCAGGAATAACAACAAGGCACTGCAGGATAAAATGGAAATGATAGAATCCTTAGAAGAGGTTAAGTCATTCCTGTTGGAGCTAAAACAAAAGTTGGAATATCAGTAACAGAAGCTTTATGGAGTCGACAGTAGAACACCAGGAAGTAGAAGAAAAAAAAATATATCAGGTAGCGCTTAGCATGCTACCCCTGGTAGGTGGTGCTTTGGCCAAGCAACTGATCAACTATTGTGGGTCTGCTGAAGCAGTCTTCAGAAGTCCGACACGTCATCTGCAGCGAATTCCAGGCATCGGCGAGAAAATCATTGGTAATATCCGTAATCCCTCAGCCATCCTGGACCGTGCTGAAAAGGAAGTAAATCATTGTCAGCAACAAGGCATAGCCATTTTATCATACACAGATGAGATGTATCCTGAACGGTTAAGGCAGATTTACGATGTACCTGTCGTTCTCTACTATCAGGGTAATGTCGATCTTAATCATGCCCGAATTATTAGCGTCGTTGGTACAAGGCAGGCTACGGCTTACGGTCGCGAAATAGTAGATATGCTTCTGCGTGAATTACAACCTTTTCACCCGGTGGTTGTCAGCGGTTTAGCCTACGGGATAGATATCAGCGTGCATCGTGCTGCGCTTAGATTAGGTCTTCCTACCATCGGTGTTATGGGTAGTGGTATAGATATCATCTACCCGGCATTGCATAAGAAAGATGCCATGAAGATGGTTCCCCAGGGAGGATTACTTACAGAAAACCCTCTCGGTACCAAGCCAGATGCTCGTAAGTTCCCGGCCCGAAATCGGATCATCGCTGCTTTATGTGATGCTACGGTAGTAGTAGAGGCTGCTGAAAAAGGAGGCGCACTCATCACCGCCAATCTGGCCAATGATTACGACCGTGAGGTATTCGCTGTACCTGGCAACTGGGGGCAACCTTATTCGCAGGGTTGTAATAAGTTGATCCGAGAGCACAAAGCCCATATACTTAGTCGCCCGCAGGATATGGTAGAGCTGCTTAACTGGGATCAGGAATATAACTCTCACTGGAAGAAAGAAAAACAGCATTCGGTGATCGATGTAGAAATTGATGCTGAAGAAAGAATTGTAGTAGATACGCTGAATGAGAAAAGGGAGGCCGTCTTGTTTGACGTACTTAGTTGGCATACGAGTATGCCAGTCAACAAATTAGCAAGTGTGTTATTGAGCCTTGAATTTAAAGGTGTGGTCAAAACTCTGCCTGGTAAAAAATACCAGCTGACAAAGCCTATGTAGACAGATGTGTGATAATAGTGTTTAACAGTAAGCATGTAGTGCTATGTTGGAAAATTATTATCATGTGCTCGGTGTAAACTATAACGTTTCACCCCAGGAACTTAAACTGGCTTACCGTAAACTCGCCAAGCAGTATCACCCTGATGTAAATCCTGATGATACTGAGAAAGAAGAGATGTTTAAACTGGTGAGCGAAGCTTACTATGTATTGTCGGATAGTGATAGGAAAGCTTCCTATGACCTTTCTTTACTGCTGGGACTCAACGAAGTGTACGATGAGTTGGAGGAGAAAGAACGAAGACGCCGCTACCGGCAACGCCCTGCTGCGTATCGGGGCAACTACCGCCCTCCCCGTCGTGAGCCGGTCACTTATTCCAAAACAGTCTATGTAGCCGTTACGACGCTGGTAGTTGTTGTAGCCCTGTCAATCTTGATTATACCTTTTGCGCTGTCGCACTATTCTTCAGCGTACCATTACGACAAGGGCATGGAATACTATCAGGATAAGCAATATTATGCTGCGCTAAACAGTCTTCAACATGCCATTATTGACTTCGGGAGTAAAGACATAGAGGCCTGCTTACTCTCTGGCAATATTCTTATGGAGGAGTATGGGCAGTACTCTTATGCTATTGAGTACGCTGACATGGGGCTGGAACGGGCCTCCACACCACTGGACAAAGTACAGCTTTTGTACCTAAAGGGCATGTGCCTTAAACGAAGCGGTGACTATCATGGTGCTATTGAACAATTTGAGGTTGCCCGGCAGTTCTGGCCACAGTACGATAGTCTCTATCATGCGCTGGGCACTACATATGCATACGATTTAGGAGACTTCCGCTCTGCTAAAAAGGTCATAGATCATTTGGTGACCCTCAACGCCAACTTTGTTGAGGCTTACATTACCCGGGCCTACTGTAACTACCATTTGGAGGATTACGAGCAGGCTTCAGCGGATATTGAGAACTACCTGGCCAGAGACATTGCGCGAGATGCAGATATTTACATTATGCAGGCGCGAGTAGCAGATAAGCTTCAGCAATCCGAGCAGGCCTGCTCGGCCATAAAAAAAGCTTCCCTTTACAATCTAAGAGAAGCTGAAAGATTGAAGGATCAGTTTTGTCTTTAACGGGGCCGGTTGCATACCTCCCTGATTACATCATATGCTTTGAGGTCGCCCAATTCACCCGCTTTGCTCAGGTCCAGGCATCCTTCCTGAAGCAACCCGTGTTCTACCCGGAGCAACCCTCTGAGAAAATATGCATCAACGTTACGGGGATGAATTTCTAGAATCTTTGTACAATCATTGATAGCATCGTTGTAAGCTTCTAACTCGCGGCGAGCCTGGCCGCGCTGGTAGTATGCCTGCACGTGGTTCTTATCCAGGCTGATAGCTTCTCCGAAATCTTCAATAGAGCCATAGTAGTCTTGCAGCGAAAACTTGACATTACCACGCTCAAAATAGGCATCTGCAAAAGCAGGATTGATATCTATGACCATGTTATAATCTTTCATGGCACCATGATAGTCCTCAAATATCTTCTTGGTATTGCCCCGAAAGAAATAAGCCAGATAGCTTAGTGAATCTTTTTCAATTGCCCTGTTGAATGATATTAATGCTTCTTTGTAGGAGCCTTCCCCGAAAAGCTGCCTTCCTTTGTCTACAAACTCAGGGGCATTACTCTGCGCGTAAGCATTCAATGAAAGCAAAATAGCAAACGCAAAAGCTGTATTTATTCTTGCCAACATATCCTCGGATTTTAAATAGATATAATGGCAAAGTACTATAAAATACAGTTATGAGTACAAGTGAATTGAGTCAATACATGATCACATGTAATATTTTGACGATGAAGAGTCCTGATTTGCTACCCAACATTGATCCAGTCAATGCCTTTCTTCAACCGGTTTTGCGTTGTCTCTTCCGGACTACCTGGTTGTACCTGATAGTTATAGTACCAGTTTGCCTGAGGGGGCAGGCTCATTAGAATAGACTCAATGCGGCCACTGGTGTCCAAACCAAACTTAGTACCCTTATCAAGTACCAGGTTGAACTCAACGTAGCGTCCTCTTCTCACCAACTGCCACTCTTTTTCCTGGGAGGTAAAAGGTATGTTTTGGTTTTTTGCCATCAGATGCGTGTAGATCGGGGCGAAGGCTTCGCCTACTTCCTGCACAAAGCGGAAAATATCCTCATGTCGCATATTCTCATCAGGAGCAAGCCGGTCAAAAAAGATACCCCCTATACCCCGGGTTTCTTTTCTGTGCTTCACATAAAAATAGTCATCTGCCCAGGCTTTGAATCTGGGATAAAAATCCTTGTGATGACGATCGCATACCTGCTTCAATTGCTGGTGAAAAAGACGAGCATCTTTGGTATCCACATAGTGAGGCGTCAGGTCAATTCCTCCCCCAAACCAGCAGGTTCCGTTACTCATCTCAAAATAGCGTACATTCATATGTATGATAGGCACGCGAGGATTGTGGGGGTGTATTACGATGGACACGCCGGTAGCGTAAAAATCAGCTTCTGATAGCTTCAGCGCCTCCAGGATACGGGCAGGGGTAGGGCCATGAACAGCCGAAAAGTTCACACCACCTTTCTCGATCACAGCACCATCGGTAAGTACCCGGCTTCTTCCTCCACCACCTTCGGCTCTTTCCCAAAGGTCTTCTATGAACTTGGATTGACCATCAGCCTCTTCCAGCGCTTTGCATATGTCATCCTGTAAGAACATGAACCACTCGGCAATCTCTTCTTTACTATGCATAAGCACTTATTCTTTGTACGGATAAATGAAATGGGCCTTCTTGCTTGTCAGCGATAAGAAAACCTAACAGACGTATATCGCCGGGATTGAAAGCTGCTGACACTTGAGTACCTCTTACTGACGCATGAAGACAGGAAAAAGGAACGTAAATCAGATGCAGGGAGTCGCAGGCCTGGAATCGTGCCTGAAAGCGTGGACTCGATGAAGTTATCGTGTTAGCAAGGTTCAGCTTGTAGGTTTTATAATCACCTTTTAGCAGCAAGCTCAAACCCCGGAACTGCTGTAAATTAAGCCCGGAAAGCTGATGCCTAACTGAAGCAAAACCTCCGTTTTTTTCTAAAGAAACCTGACCATGCCACTGCAGATGTTGTTGCTCATCAATAGCTACTTTACTCTGAGAAACGCCTCCCATCACGCCGTCATTGACACACGACCAGTTGCGCAGGGAAGCTTCCTGAGGGTCAAAGAGGGATACTGGCTCAATCATGGATCAACCATTGCGCATCGCTTACCAAGCAAATGCCTCCGATTCTCTTGAGTAAAGCCCTCAGAGGCTCAGTAATTCTTTGTAGTTCCTCTTCAGTACAGGCCAACAGTATATAGTTATTCTGAAATACGTCGGTGAGGCCATATCCATCCCGGATGCCCTTATCACCTTTGCCAGAGGCATCTCGAATGATAGTGTAACCGTTGATCTGCTCTTTTTCCAAAAGCCTTACAATTTTTGGCAGGAAATCACTTTCAGCGACAATTTCTACTTTTTTTACAGCTTTCATAAGGCAACCCAGTTATTGGTCAGGTAATAGTAAAACGGTATTCCCAGGATGATGTTAAAGGGAAAAGTGACAGCCAGCGACATAGGTACATATAGCCCAGGGTTTGCCTCAGGTACGGCCAGGCGAAAGGCAGCTGGTACCGCAATGTACGATCCGCTGGCAAAGAGTACAGCATACAGGAGAGCATCGCCTGCAGGAATAGAGAACAAGGAAGACAAAAGAACAGCCAGGATACCATGTAGCACAGGTAATACCAGGGAAAAACTGATCAGTAACATGCCCGCTTTCTTCAAGCCACTAATCCTTTTGGCGGCCAGGAGGCCCATATCCAGCAGGAAAAAGGAAAGCATACCTTTGAAAATATCATCGGTAAAGGGAGTAAGTTCTTCGGCGCCAGCTTCTCCGGAAAGCAGGCCGATTAGCAGGCTACCCAGCACGAGCACTACCGAGCTATTTGTCAGAGCTTCTTTAAAAACTTCTTTGATATCGGTATCATCGGATTTCTTACCATTGTTTTTATTGACCTTGATGAGTAATACCCCTACGATGATAGCCGGTGACTCCATGAGAGCCAGGCAGGCGACCATATGTCCTCCATAATTTACTCCTATGCTATCCAGAAAAGCAGTAGCCGTGATAAAAGTAACGGCACTGACCGATCCGTAGGTAGCTGCAATAGCACCCGCGTCGTAGATATTGACTTTATGACGCAAATAGTAAAAGACATATATCGGCACTATGGTAGCAGTAACTACCGCCAGAGCCAAAGTAGTAACCACTTCAGCATTGAGACCGCTGTGCCCCAACTCAACGCCTCCTTTGAAACCAATGGCCATCAGCAGATACATGGAAAAAAACTTGGAAAGCGTTTGGGGGATATCCAAATCAGATTTAATCAGGATTGCCAGCATGCCTAGAAAAAAGAATAGAATTGGGGGGCTGAATAGGTTAGTACTTATGTCCATGAAGTAAAATTAAAGCAGGCAGGATTAGTATGAAAGAAAAAAACGGTGCCTGTTGTCGCAGGCACCGTTTGTATACCACATTTCTGCTTTACTGGCCCCCGTAGTCACTGCTGGCAGAGGGCTCATTTTCACTGGTATTTTCTTTCTGGTAGAGCGTTTCTTTTTCTACCTCCAGTACTGATGACATGATACCACAGTTCTGGTTGGTAACGAAAACACTGTAGTTACCTGGCTCCTTCACTTTCAGCACTGGTTCCAGTGTGGATACGAGTTGTTCGCCATTTTTATACCAGTAGTATTCATAGGACGGCAGTTTACTGGCTTGCAGTGTGATAGTGCTATCCCCCTTTACCGGGGCGGATATCTGAAGATCTACCTCAAATAGCTGATGTGCTTTAAACATAACCGGCTTAGACCACGCACCCACGTAGTAATCACTTTTTGCCTGTATCCGGCAGTAGTACAAGCTATCCTGTTCCAGTTGGGGAAATTTGATCTGGTTAATATCCAGTGTGGTATCTATGAGCACTGTTTCCTGTTCTTCACCATGCATGACAAACAGTTGAGTCCGGTACGCTCTGCTGTGCGCTACATCTTCCCAGAAAATAACTTTTTCACGACAATCGGTAAGAAAAGCAGAATCTGTTGGCCAGGCAATAACCGGGGTATCCAATACATGAGTGACAATGATGTCGTCTAGGTATATGCCTCCGCGCATATTGCCTCTTCCTTCAAAGCGACGATCGTCGGATTGCTGGAAACGCACAACAAACTCATCCGTATATCGCTGTCCTGCCACTAACAACAGTGAGTCAAGGTTGAGTGCATAATAGCTACTGCTGCCCGGTTTATCCGGATAGGTCCAGGCCTTCTTGAAGGAGTCCCCTCCGTCTTTACTCAGCCATATACCATCTTCTTCATCCAGTTCATTGTAGTTGTTGTGCATCCAAAACCTGATCTGGAGGTCCTTTTCGTTGTTAAGTGCCAGGTGTAAGTCGTAGGATTTGGTTGTCAATTTTCCGTCACTTTCGCGCCCTATGGCCAGGCCCTTCGTTTTTTTAGCACCAACACCATACCGTAGTGTCACAACACCACCTGGCTTGATATTCTGTACCCTGGCAGTAAGCATTGGGTTACCAAAGCGCCAGTGAGTTCCTAAAGTATCTTTTTCAAAATCCTCGTGAAAAGGAACAGAGGCATAAGTGGGCTGGGGTTCAGTAATCGTAATATCATCAAGATATATACCATCACTGATCGTACGAGTTCCTATAAAATCATCATTATCATGCTGTTGAAAACGAATCACAAAGGTATCAGTAAGTCTGATGCCCTGGGCTCGGGCGAGCTGGCTTATGCTCAGGGAAGTAAACGCCCCAAATTCTTTATCTGTCCATTGATCCCCGTCAAAGGAAAAAACCTTCTTGAATGATTTGCCATTGTCATCGCTGAAGAACACACCGTCCTGCTCGTGGGTTTCATCAAAATGATCCATGTACCGAAAACTAAGGGCAGCATGGGGATGGTCAGCCAGCTGTATGTACAGGTCTAAAGCATTGGTTGTGTAGCACCGATCTGTAGTGGTACCCAAACGTATGGCCCGATTACCGCCCTCCATGTCGACCAACTCCACAAGTGCGCTGGGGCTGATGCTATAGGGCATATCTGTGTGGTGGGGAGCTTCTACTTCCCAGTAAGGAGCCAAGGCCAAGCTGTCAAACGTCTCAGTAAAGGGCACCTGTGCGTACTCGGGAGTGGACGAAAAAACCTGGATGTTATCAATCATGATACCATCGCTGGACAAGCGGCTCCCTTCAAAATCCTCGCTTCCGTGCTGTTGCATACGGATCACAAAGTTACTACTGAGCGAAAGGTCATGCTGAAGTGCTATTTGATCTACATCCAGCAAAGGCAGACTTCCAAAATAATCATCAGTCCAGTTATCCGTATCAAAACTCATCACTTTGGTAAAGGTGAAACCTCCGTTATCGCTAAAAAACAAACCGTCTGCCGGAGAAGTCTCGTCGCGATTATCATAAAAGTCAAAAGTGAGCTTTACATTCTTTTCTCCTTGCAAGTTTAGGTAGAGATCCAGCGCATTGGTAGCCGGACTGTTATCAAAACGGCTGCCCATCATCACCACCTGACCGCGCAGACTGTCTTGGGGGAATGGGCTGACCTCCAGTCGTGAGGCGTTGGATAGTACACCGCTACTATCTGAGAGAGAAGGATCACCGATCATCAGGGGTGCTTTGATGCTACCTGAAGAAAAGTCCTCAGTAAAGGGAATACTGGCGTAGGGGAAGTCAATGGCAGTAAGCACCACATCATCCAGGTAAAAGCCATCACTGAAGTCAGCACTCCCAGTGAAGTCGTCTTTTCCGTATTGCTGAAACCTGATCACAGTTTCTGAGCTTAAAACCATCCCTTTTTTTCTGGCAAGAGCACTGATATTAATAGGAGGCAGGCTTCCACTGTGCTTTGCTATCCAGTCTTCAAATTTAAAGTCATAAATTTTCTGGAAGCTGCTGCCGCCATCTGTACTTAAGAAAATACCATCCTGCACGTGTGTTTCATCATAATTATTATAGATTACTATGTTCAGAAAGAACTGCCGAGACTGCGACAGATTGAGCTTAAGATCAAGGCGATTAAGGGTGTATTGATCATCTGAACTTTTTCCCATACGGGCGGAATAGTCACCGCTCAGGCTGTTTTCAGCCGTAACTTCAATAACACCATTGGGCTGTCCGGTCTTTAGCTGCCACTCTGGACGAAAATTTCCATTCTCAAAATCGTCGGTAAATATGACCTGCTGTGCCTGAAGAGGCCCTGCTAATGACATGAGCAGTATCAAAATGCTTAGCATACAGCTTGAGTAAAATTGAGTCATATTGTTCAACAGTTAAATTTCGTACCGTTTCTTACGCGCATAGATTTATAACAAAATTAACAAAAAATTGTAATAAAAAAATAAATTATCGTTCTTTTTTTAGTTACATTAATTTAAAAATATGTCTGCAAATACCTCAGGATGCATTTCAGAAGTCCAGTAATGTACAGCTGAAAATAGGGATGAGGTGTAAGAAACGCACTAAATTTACATTTGAAAAGTCTGACAGCCACCGTACATCAGTAAAAATTACTTTTAAAAAGGATAGCCGATTCCAATATTGATAGCACCACGGGCTATTTCCTCCCACCAAGAAAATTTTTGGCCAATCCAACGGCCGGTGGGGGCTTCTACATGGGGATTGTAAGGAGGCCTAGCCGGGTCATAAATTTTGATGCCGTAGTCGAGGCGAACGATCAGGAAAGAAAAATCAAAACGAAGGCCTACTCCCGACCCAACGGCAATCTGTTTGTAGAAAGAGTCAATTTTAAAGTTGGCTGCAGGGCGAGATGCGCTTTCGTAAATACGCCATATGTTTCCGGCATCAATAAAGAAGGCACCATTGACGAAGCCGAATAAATTGCGCCTCAACTCAACACTGGCCTCCAGTAGTATCTCGCCGGGCTGTTCCACATTATAGACGTAGTATCCATCACTATCGGTAGTATCGGGCGCTGATGCGCCGGGGCCTAGTCTCCTAGGATCCCAGGCCCTTATACTGTTGCTACCGCCAGCGAAATAGTATTTTTCATAAGGGAGCACGTTGGCAGCACTGTCGCCGTAAGGTAGGGCTACACCGATATTGAGCCGATAGGCAAAGGATGCTTCCCGGGAAAGGGGGACGCGCTGACGAAAATCAGTGTTCAGCTTGAAGTATTTGAAATACTCCAGCCCCCTTTCTGTCACGATGCTGGGATCTACTGCGTTGAACAGCGTACCTCCGCTCTCAATAAAAAGCTTCAGATAAGAAGAAGTACTCTGGTCGGTGTAATCACCGTAGCCACCAAAATTAAAAACAGAAGAGAAGCTGATAGAGCTTACAAACGATGGCTCAAAGGAGCGGCTAAGCGGAATACCTAGTGAATCCTGATCGGATAATATGCGACGGAATTCGTCGCTCAGGTTTCGTGAATCAATCAGACTGACGTCAATGGGTGTAAAGGTGTAGCTCACCTGCTGTTGTTTTTGCCAGGTGTAAGATAGCGACGTGTTGAAATTGGCTCTTACATATTCACGACGATCGGTATAGTTGTAGCCGGTTTGAAGCCGGGTTTTTGGATTGAGAGCACCCAGACGCGATTTTAGAGATTCGGTGAGCGGAAATAAAAACTGGGGAAAACTGATGGACAAATTACCCCCGGCATCAACACTGCGATAGGCACCTTGGCCTTCAGATCCGGTCGGAGGAGGAACCCCCTCTATACCGGCTCTTCCACTTAGTTCCAGTATCTCTAGACCGCCGAATACATTTCGTACTTTGAGTGAAGAATTGATAAAAGGCCCTGGTAGCCCCTGGCTTACGTTTAGTCCTACTTCGTTGGAGGTTTGGTATTTTTTCAGCGGACTTGCGTACACGCGGGCGATGAATGTATTTCCCGTAGTATCATAATTGATATTGATAAACTTGAAGACATCCAGGTTGGAGAGCTGACGCTGTGTCTGCAGTGATCTTTCCAGGCTGTAAAGGTTATCGGGATAAATAAAAATACGCCGATCCAGAATTTTTTTGTAATACTGGTACTCGTAGTAGCGATAAATAATGCTGTTGTAATCACTCGTCTTACGTTTCATCCCAAACTGATTTTCCCTCAGGTCAGCGTCTGTAGTAAAAATGACCGAGTCCAGTTTGAACCGCTTGTGATAACCTCTTTTGGCAGGCTCGCGGATGATGGTATTGATGCCTACCCCCCGATTTTCCAGGGTAGAGTCTACCCTGAATTCTACGTACTGACGGCTAAAGTCATAAAAACCATTATTCCTCATGATTGTCTCTATGCGCTCTCTTTCTTTGGTAAGATTGGCCTGATCATAAATCTGCCCTTCTTTAATGGCCCGGTCTTCGTAGTTGACCCTCAGAAGATCCATAATGACCGTATCCTGCGTACGATAAATAAAGGTGTCAATGATGTAGGCCTCTTCTGCCCGAATTGTATAAATTGAAGTGAGCCGCTTACCTTCCAGCCTGACATTATGTGCTACACTTGCGTTAAAATAGCCTTTGGTATGCAGGAAGTTTTCTATCTGCTGCCGGGTGTTTTCGGCTTGAGCACTATCATAGACGGATAGCGGAGCCCCCCATCGCATGGGTAAGTTTCCTTCCTCAAGTTTACGCTCTATTTTAGTGACTTTCTTCTGCTTGCGGCTTTCCAGGCGTTCAACCTTCTTTTGTTTATCGACTTCAGCAATTTTTCCGTTAAATTTCGCGATGATTTTCTGCTTCTTTTCCTGCAGTTTATCTTCATCGTAAAAATCTTGGCCGATGTGGTACAACCTAACAAAAGGAGCTACTGGAATCAGTGGGATCTTACGGTTAGGCTGCTGCCGATAGAAATCAGTAAGGTCTTCCTCATCTACCTTGTCTGAACTCTTGATTTCCTGCTTGTGTAACAGGTATTCCCCCTCATCTAAATAGCGGGTACCTAAGCACGATGACATGAGAACTAAGACAAAAAAACTAAGGGAGATATTTTTATATATACGATATGTACGTCTTGTATTAATAGTAAAAATGGTTACGAAAAGAACGTTAAAATTAATCAAGTCTCTTCAACTAAAGAAATACCGAAAAAAGTATAATTTATTCCTGGTGGAAGGGAGTAAAGTAGTAACGGAACTTTTAGAGTCTGAATATAAAATCATAACGCTGGTAGCAACACAAGTGTTTTTTGACACCTGGGAAGATACTCAAAAATTAAAACAAATACCCGAAGTCTATCTGGCTGACGAGAAGACGCTTAGCACTGCCAGCCACTTTCGAAATAACAGCACTGTGCTGGCGGTAGTATCTATACCAGATAGCAGTACTCCCCCACTGCCCATATCAGCTGCCCCATATGTGCTGGTACTGGACGATGTAAAAGACCCAGGTAACCTGGGTGCGATCGTACGAATTGCTGACTGGTACGGCATCTGGAACTTAGTGTGTTCTCCCGAAACTACTGACCTGTATAATCCCAAAGTAATAAGTGCCAGCATGGGTTCTTTCTTGAGAGTGAGGCTGCACTATACCGAACTTGTACCTTTTCTGGAACAGGCTAATGCCAAGGTATATGCTGCATTTGTCAAGGAAGGTACGGATGTCCATCTTACCCAATTTGGAGCCTCGGGTATCATTTTGATGGGGAGCGAGTCCCACGGTATCGGCCCTCATCTGGAGAAATATGTTACGCACAAAATTAATATCCCCCGATATGGCAGTGCGGAATCACTAAACGTAAGCGTATCTACAGGAATTATTTGTGATAATTTACTCAGAATAATAAAATAGCTACTTTTATTAATGAGTGTTTTTACATTATATTACGAATTCCTCCAAATTTGACTTAAACTTGACCAAAAAAAACCTTATCATGTAGGAGTGTTATTCGCTAAAAAACATGATATGCTTTTTCATCATAGAATTAGCCTACAACTGGACTTGATACTGTCAGCGAAAAATGCGGTTGCCTAGGTAAACCAGGTGTGAGAATATCGTTGCGAATCATGCGTTGATTCTATCTAAGACCGCACTTTACCCACTTGTACTTAGCTATCAGAAATGTAAATACTGCTAATTTTTACAATAGCCATCATCAATTGTAAGACTCTTTTAATGAGGAATTAACCCGATACTTATTTCAAACTACACAGAACAGAAAACGGAATATTATAACGAGAAGGCCCAGTAATAAGCAACAGCATTTTTGTCAATAGCCTCATTTCGCTTACCTATGACACTGACCAACACCAAATCCAAAGTGTCATTATTACATTTACTACCATCTGTCCCTTACTCTTTGAGACAGTGTCTACAGGATAGCAAGTATGGCCAGCTTTAATCCGATTATAGCTGGGGGCTTTGTTTGGGGTTTTAGTCTTTGAAGAGTAAAAATCGTAAAAACGACCGAGACAACTTGGTGTGGGGCGTAAGACAAGAGGAACGTTCGTAGAAAATCAACTCACTCAGTAATACGATGAAGCACAACTTGCTAGATATCATCATTGTAGATGATCATAAATTATTCAGGCAGAGTCTAAGCATCTTATTAAAACAATATATAGACGGTATCAAGATTAACGAAGCGTCCAGTGGAGCCGAACTGATCAGCAAGTTGGAGCAGGATAAATACCGCCCGGATATTATCTTATTGGATGTGGAAATGCCCAAAATGAGTGGTGTTGAGACAGTCCGTAAACTCTTGTCCAAAAAAAAATACAAGAAAATTAAAATCATTATTTTAACCATGCACGATGATAAATCGCTGATCATGGATCTTATGAATGAGGGCGTTTACGGGTACGTGCTGAAAGATGCCGACGTTACCGAAATCAAGGAAGCAATTAACCAGGTACAACAAGGGCATTACTATGTGAGTAAGCAAATTTTTGAGGCGATTCGCCGCCACAGCCTGCCTACTAAGGGCAAATCAAATAACGTAACTACTAAGGTCAACGGGATGCTTACGGAGCGGGAAAAGCAAATTTTGATGCTGGTATGCCAGGAATATACCAACAAAGAGATGGCCGATGCACTTAACCTGAGTGTACGTACTATAGACGGTCACAGAAGCCGTTTGCTCAAAAAGGTAGGAGCTAAAAATACTGCAGGTCTGGTGAAGTTTGCCCTGCGCAATGGTTTCTACCTTTTAGATTAAGGAGGTATTTTCGCTGGCCTCTTTCATCATTTCCTCCGAAAGTTCTTCTCCCAGGTAGTTATCTATCAGGTAGTGGGCTACGTAGAGTAGAGGTGTAAGTATCACGGCTACAGTAAATTTGTAGATGTAGTTTACCACACCCACTGCTAGCACTTGCGTAATAGGCCAGTTACCGAAAATGTGAAACGCGATAAACAGCACTACGAAGCTGTCTACCAGTTGCGAGACCAATGTAGAACCGGTAGCTCTCAGCCAGATTTTTTCACTGCCAGTAATGCGCCTCAGCTTCTGAAATACCACCACATCCAGCAACTGCCCGATCAAAAAAGCGATGAGTGAGCCAACGATAATACCCAGTCCCTGCCGGAAGATTTTACGAAAGGCAAAATCAATATTGAAGTAGTTACCCTGGTTATCAACGTTGTTTACCTGCAACCAGAAATCAGCAGGTGCTAACTCTGTCACCAGGTAGATCACCACAAAGGCATAGACGATAAAAGCCACTGTCAGATAGCTGATTTTTTTTACGCCCTTCTTACCAAAGTACTCGTTGATGATGTCGGTAGTGATAAAGACAACCGGCCATATAACCGCGCCAGCAGTGAGATTGAAATTGAGGGTAAAGTCACTGAAGATGGTAATCTGGGCAGGCGGCAACGTCAGTGTTTGCTCTGCCGAAAAGATCTTGACACCAATGAGTTCGGCCAGCAGAGCATTTGTTAAAAAAATACCTGACAGAATAATAAAAATTGTACTCTTCTTATTTTTAATGGTACTTATCAAAGTATTAAGATTCTGCTATTTGGTAATCTTTTCCTTCCTCAGCCAACTGTGTACTTGGAAAAATGGTTTGTGCTTCGTGTAATAAGGGTTGTAATTCACGGTAACGGCTGGAGTAGTGCCCGATGATCAGATCACCTACGCCGGCCTTCTGTGCCATGGAGGCAGCTTCCTCAGTGGTAGAGTGATACCTTTGCCACGCTTTCGCTGCCTGATCCTGCATGAAAGTAGCTTCGTGGTATAACAAGTTTACGCCCATCACTAACTCTAGCGTCTTTTCGCTGTACCGGGTGTCAGAGCAGTAGGCATAGGAGCGGCTTTTTTTAGGAGGAAGGGTAAGGTCCGCATTAGCATAACGCTGTGAGCCATCAGCGTAGTAAATATCTTTTCCGCTTTTGAGATCCAGAATTTCTTCCACTGAAATATCATCTGGAAGGGTTTCTTTGTTGATTCGCCGTTCTTTTTCTTTCTCTACGAACAGAAAGCCACTACACGCAATACCATGATCTAGCGGGATTGTGAATACTTTCAGGCGGTTGTTCTGATACAGCAAGTAGGAGCGTTCACTATCCACTGCTGTAAAGTGTATCCGGAAATTAAGATGCGTTTTAGAATGCCTGAGCATAACTGTGATGATATCCGGCAGGTTGTGTGGGCCATAGATATGAAGATCATCGGTACGGCCGTATAAATTCATGGTATTGATGAGCCCGATCAGACCAAAAAAATGGTCACCGTGTAAATGGCTGATAAATATGTGCTGAATCCTGCTTAGCTTGGCCCGGTACTTTATCAGTTGCATCTGGGTGCCCTCGCCACAATCTATCAGGAAGTAGCTGTTTTCCAGGTTAAGCAACTGACTGGTCTGATGCCTGCCGTAAGCAGGAGTCGCTGAGTTGGCTCCTAATATTTTGAGACGGAACTCCAAGTGTTATTCTGCACCGTTTTCTTTTTTAGAGCCGCTATTCAGGTCTCGCTCAATTTCGTTCATAAAAACGGCATCTACAGCCTCTTCAGAAGTGGGCAATAAAGTCATGACGCTGTCAAGCTGAGATATCTTGATAAGTTTCATCACATGCTCGTTAAGACTACAGAGTACAAACATACCTCCGTCTTCACGGTAGATACGGTTACCAACCAGTAAAGCACTCAGGCCAGAAGAGTCAGTATATTTCACGTGCTCCATGTTTAAAATCATATTTTTTACGCCTTCAGCATGCATGGTAATCATCTCAGACTTTAGCTCAGGGGCAATAGACGCATCTAGTTTCTCTTCCTGCAGTACAAACATACTGTACTGCTCTTTTTTGTCTACGGAGTATTTCATCAAATACGCAATTTATTGATTTTTTAAGGATGCTAATTTACAAAACTACAGGGCATTTATTATGTTTTGGTGTATTCTGTGTTCAATATTATCATTTTCTTCCCTGATGAAGGCGTTATCTGTGAGCTTCTCGTAGAGTTCTATGTACCTGTCAGAAACTTGCTGGACGACCTCCCCGCCCATTTCCGGCATTTTTTGTCCCTTTTTTCCCTGAAACCCCTGCGAGATCAGCCACTGCCTCACAAATTCTTTAGAAAGTTGTTTCTGGGGCTCTTCGGCAGCCTGGCGCTCCTCAAAGCCTTCTGCATAGAAATAACGGGAAGAATCTGGGGTATGAATCTCATCTATAAGATGGATGTTCCCTTCAAAGTCACCAAATTCATATTTAGTATCTACCAGGATCAGACCTCGCTGACGGGCCATGTGGCTACCACGCTCAAACAGCTGGTACGTATATGCTTCTAATTGCTCGTATTTTTCTTTTGATACCACCCCCTGGGCAATGATCTCTTCGCGAGAGATATCCTCGTCATGGCCTTCCTGCGCCTTGGTAGCCGGTGTAATGATGGGCTTGGAAAGAGGGTCATTTTCCTTCAGGCCCTCCGGCAGGCTCACACCACAAAGGGTGCGTTTACCTTCGCGGTATTCACGCCAGGCATGTCCGGCCAGGTAGCCACGGATGACCATTTCTACCGGGTAGGGCTGGCAGTGCAGGCCCAGCATGACGTTCGGATCGGGCATGAGCGTCACCCAGTTGGGTACAATGTCGGCGGTGGCATTCAGAAAATGATATGCGATCTGGCTGAGTACCTGCCCCTTGTACGGAATGGCCCTGGGCAGTACCAAGTCAAAAGCAGAAATACGGTCGGTAGCTACCAGTACAATCTGCTGATCCAGGAAGTAAACATCCCGTACTTTCCCCTGGTAAAAGGCAGTTTGACCAGGTAGCGTGAAATCGGTTCCGGTAATTGTGTTTCCCATTAGGTGGGTAAAGTTAGTGATAAGCAGAGAGAAATAATACGGCTGCTAACTGGTAGCAGAAAAGAGCTGTTTACCGCTGGCGAAACGGTACATTTATTTGCTGTGGTCCTCCCGGCTTATCATCTGGCCCTGCTCGTTATACCTAACCCATTCTCCGGTCTTTTTTCCACCGTTGTACCGGCCTTCCAGCGCGGCTTTTCCGTTCTCATGATACGTTCGGTAGTCACCCTGCTGAACGCCAAAGTAGAAGTCTGTTTCGCTTTGTAATTCGCCGGAAGGGTAGTACACTTTACCCGTTCCCGTTTTTCGTCCCTTACGATAATCCTGGATGCTGCGAATGCGGCCACTTTCAAAGTAGGTTACTACCGTACCATCCAGTTTACCGTTAGAGTAAGTTTCTTCCTTTTCTATCTTGCCGTCGGGGTAGTAATATTTCCAGGTGCCCTGTGGTTTGTTCTCATCCGCAAATATTTTTACGGATTTCGGATTTCCGTTAGCGAACAATACCCTTTCGGTCTTACGTCCGTTTTCGTAGAACGTAGATGATTTGAGTGTACCATCATCTAGAAAGAACTTATGTTCTCCCACCGGATTTCCGTTCTGGTAGCCCATCTCTGCTTTTAGGGTACCATCAGGGTAGTAGTACTTTGCTTCACCTTCAGGAAAGCCATTTCTATAAGTTTCGTCGCGAATCAGCTGTCCGTCTTCACTGAAAGACTGAGAGCTTCCGTGTCTTTGTCCGTTGCGAAAAGTGGTCTTATCTGCTACCTGTCCGTTGTGGTGATACTCTGTTACCAGGCCATTGACGATAGCGTGTTCGTAGGTAAATTCTGACTTGAGCGTACCATCTTCGTAGTAGTAGCGGGCAGGGCCGTGCTGTTCTCCACGTTGGTAAGTAGTTACTTCCTGGAGATTACCATTCGGGTAGTAATTCTCAATTGTCCCGTCGGGCTTACCGTTGACAAAGAAGGTTTTACTTTTGAGTGAACCATCGTTGTAGTAAAGGCGCAGTTCGCCCTCTAGTTTATCTTCCGAGTAAGTAGCCGTCTGAATGGTATCGCCCTGCGGACTGAACACCACCACCGGCCCCTCTTTGACTCCCAGTTGGTAAGGTGTAATACGCTGCAGTGAGCCATTGGTGTAAAAATCCTCCAGTTGCCCATCCAACTTACCCTGCTCAAAACGTGCCCGGGTGGCTAGTTGGCCGCCCTCATAAAATCGCTGGTACATTCCCTGCACCTGGGTGCTGTCTTCGTTCAGCACATAGTATTTTTCCTTTAGAATAGTCTGGGCGGAGTCGTAATAGGTCTGTATGAGGGTGGTGTCGGGTTGTGATGTGGCATGCGTAGCAACCGCACACAAACAAGTAAATACAATTGAAAATCTGGAAATTCGGTTTTTCATCTGGTGAATAGTATTTTCAGTATCAGAATTTATCCCTACAAACAGGACAACGCTACTTGATTCTCACCAGTGTGGCACCGTAGCCAAATTTTTCCTTCATGGCGTCTTCAAAGTACTTGATGTTGTCCATTTTGCCTAATTTTTTATGCAGTAGGTTACGCAGCGCCCCGCTGCCCACCCCATGAATAAAGGTAATCTCATCCATACCAGTGGCTATGGCTCTGTCTAGGTTTTCTTCAAAAGTCTGAAGTTGCAGATCAAGCATCTCATTCTTGTTCATGGAGTCGTAGTTCTTGGTCAACTGCTCAATATGCAGATCTATCTTGGAAGGAGGTCGGCTAAAGGTAATACGGTTGGCTACATCCTGCTCCTGGGTATTGGCATAAATTCTCTCCTTGATCTTTTCCGGGTCAATGGGTTTACCGCCAATATGGCCCTCGTCTATCTGAAACAGGAAAGCATCCTTTTCCAGCAATGGGGCTTTGCGCTGACTTTTGAAAAAAGTAGATGCCTTAAATTTCATTTTCCGCACCAATGGTTCCCGCAGACTGAAATATCCGTTGCGATGATAAAGCGCCTGTATTACCAGAGAGGGCCACTGATCAAATTCACTGACCATGACATCTTTGATCTTCACGTAGTCATTGGCATGAAGGACGCCGGCCCAGATACCTTTGTAATTTTCGTTCGCCTCTTCACCCAGGGTGTAAGCTAAATCAAAGTCCGTGGTATTGATGAAATAGGCAGTGAGCTGTTTGTCATTGAACTGCACGAATGCCAGATAAAGCCCCTGGTCTGCTTTGGTTACCTCCTCCCGGCTGGGAATCGCAGATGTTCTTTGGGGCTGTTCCTCTTTCTGAAAATAATCAGCCTCCTCCTTGGCGATTACCACCACTTCATTACGCATAACCGGTATAGGAAAGCCATCTTCAATTTCCACCTCTATCAGTCCTTTCTCCAGAAAGCGGGTGATCACACCTTCTTCGCTGCCCCGCAGCATGCGTACTTTATCGCCTATATTCATGTTATCTTTGCATTAATGTTTGAAAAAATATTCACTGTAAATCTACGGCTATCTGCCGAATGAGGAAACTTCAGAAGTAGATTGGGTAAAAGCGAAAGCCTCTACCCGGCTCATAGCTAAGCGCGGGTGCAGGTAAATGAATCAGGTTTACTACATAGAGCATACCGTTGAATAACTTATTCCCAAAAGAGGATGGTTCCTTACGGTAGTGGCTCAGATCAATGTCCGGTGTCAGATACCACTGCCGGTAAGGCTGCAGGCTGACGGCCTGGTTTTCGTGGTCGCGGGCAAAGATCATATTTTCCGCCCCATAGCCTACGGCCAGGTTCAGCCATCTGGGAAAATTCCTGTCCGGAAAGAAACGGTCAAGGTCAAACGACAGCCAGTAGGTCTGTCCGTTGTAGTCTTTCAATACTTCCTCATGAAACCCGTTTCCCAGGGTGTTAGGCCGCAGGGGCGCAAAGTCCGTCCGCTGAAAAGAAAACTTGGGATGTACCCGCACTTCCTGCCAGATTTCGTACTGCAAGGGCAAGAGAACTGCACCCGCCGTATTGGCTGCCACATCGGCCCAGGAAAAACCGTAAGCTTCTGAGTACGCATCAAAAAACTCCACCGGCAGCAGCATCAGTTTGCCCATCAGTGCCCCGTACCAGTAGCTTTTTCGTTCCGTCATACCCGCATGCAAAAAAGCACGGCTGCCAAGGAGCCCCAGATGATAGGCTGAGTAGGCATGACCAATTTTGTCTACCTGCTTCCACTGGGGTGCATCATCAAAAAATGTAAATGCCTGGCGCGGCTGATCTTTGTACCAGAGCGAATACAGACCCACCTGCGTAGCTGCATAGCCCGCCCCGGTAATAAGCAGGAAACGACTGATCCGGAATCTGTCTGTTTCTTGTGCTGTTTGAATTGGCTGGGCAAATGTTGTGGTTATGATACCGCAAAAGATACCCAAAAGGATGAAATGCTTCACGGCGGGCAAGTTAGAAAATAATATGCCACGAATGAGCGGTAATTACGCTTTTCCCAGGGCAGTCTTATACGTATCCAAAGCCCTTTGACGCGCCATCTTGTGTTCTACCATCGGCTCGGGGTACTGCTCAGTACCCACTTCCGGCACCCAGCGGCGGATGTATTCCTGCTGTTTGTCAAATTTATCAGTCTGGCTGTAAGGGTTGAATACTCTGAAATAGGGCTGGGCATCTACACCGGTGCCGGCCGCCCACTGCCAGCCCCCGTTGTTGCTGGAAAGCTCAAAATCCAGCAGCTTACGGGCAAAGTAAGCTTCGCCCCAGCGCCAGTCAATGAGCAGGTGCTTCGTCAGGAAACTGGCGACAATCATCCGTACCCGGTTGTGCATGTAGCCGGTAGTGTTGAGCTCGCGCATGCCCGCATCTACGATGGGGTAGCCGGTTTGCCCCTCGCACCAACGCTGAAACTCCGCTTCATCATTTCGCCAGGGGATATTGTTGTATTCTGGCTTGAAAGCTTTTTCTACTACTTGTGGATTATGATACAAAATCTGCGCGTAAAACTCCCGCCAGATCAGCTCGCTCAGATAAGTTTCGTTGAGTTGCTGTGCCCGCTGCACCAGTTGGCGGATGCTGATGGTACCAAAGCGCAGATGAATCCCCAGGCGCGTGGTGCCGGGCTTGGCCGGAAAGTTCCGGGTCTGGTCATACTTGCTGATGATGGCTTCATTAACATCATTGTCCGGGATTTCTACAGCAGAGCGGGTAAAACCCATCTCTTCCAGGGTAGGCATGGCAGGGACTTTTTCTTCAAACCAGTTTTCAAAGCGCAGGGCGGAAGGCAGGACAGTGAGTTCTGCATTAGAAAACTTATCCAGCCAGGCGCGTTTGTAGGGCGTAAAGACTTTGTAAAAGCTACCGCTTCCACTCAGCACTTCGTCTTTCTCAAAGATTACCTGGTCTTTGAAGGTCAGGAAATCAACACCATTTTCTGAAAGCAGCCGGTCTATTGCAGCATCTCGCTCTTTTGCGTAGGGTTCGTAGTCACGGTTGGTATATACGCAGGCGATATCGTAGTCCTGTAGCAGCTGAAGATATACGTCCAGTGGCTCTCCATATTGTACCAGCAGCGTGCTTCCTTTTTGCACCAGCTTTTGCCGCATTTGGCTCAGCGTATCGTGCAGGAAGGTCACCCGGGCATCATCCTGGTCTTCCAGTTTGTCCAGAATGTGAGTATCAAAAATGAAGAGCGGCAGGACCGGGTACTTATCTTTCAGGGCATAATAAAGGGCAGTGTTATCTTCAAAGCGCAGGTCGCGGCGAAACCAGAAAATGCTGATTTTGGGTTTGCTCATAACTTGAGATGGTGATGATTTTTTTTACAAAACGGATAGTCAACACGGTTTGCGGAGAAAGTGTTTGTTGAGAAAGTATTGCTATATTGGCAATTCTCAGCGGTTACTTCATTTAGCCGTTGAAAATTATGTAATTTGCCGACAAATTTTTTTACATACCAAACCTCATAACTCTGATGAGCGAACAAAAGATTACGATTCAAAACGGACAACTTAATGTTCCTGATAACCCGGTTATTCCTTTCATAGAAGGTGACGGTACAGGGGTGGACATCTGGCCTGCGGCCAAAAAAGTGATGAATGCTGCGATAGAGAAGGCCTACGGAGGTAGCAAAAGCATCTCTTGGAAAGAAGTCTATGCTGGCGAAAAATCCTACAATATGAACGGCGAGTGGCTTCCCAAGGCTACACTGGACACTTTTCGTGAGTACCTGGTAGGTATCAAAGGTCCGCTGACTACGCCCGTAGGTGGTGGTATCCGCTCGCTGAACGTGGCACTGCGCCAGGAACTAGACCTTTACGCCTGCCTACGCCCGGTACGTTGGTATAAGGGTACACCTTCACCGGTGAAAGACCCCGGTGCTACTAATATGGTTATTTTCCGCGAGAATACGGAGGATATTTATGCGGGGATCGAGTTTCAGCAGGGGGCTGAAGATAACAAGAAGTTTGGTAATTTAATGGCAGACAATTTTCCGGAAATGTACAAGAAAGTGCGTTTTCCTCAGACTGCCGGCTACGGCATTAAGCCAGTATCTATTGAGGGCACGGAGCGCTTGGTAAGAAGCGCCATAGATTATGCCTTTGACTACAAGCTACCCTCCGTTACCCTGGTACACAAGGGTAATATCATGAAATTCACTGAAGGTTCTTTTAAGCAGTGGGGCTACGAACTGGCTAAGAAGGAATTTGGTGCTAAAGATTACGAGGGCGGCCCCTGGCAGATTATTGAAAAAGACGGTCACCAGATCATCATTAAAGATGTGATCGCCGATGCCTTCCTACAGCAAATCCTACTGCGTCCGGCTGAGTACTCGGTCATCGCAACGTTGAACCTGAACGGTGACTATATCTCTGATGCACTGGCAGCCATTGTTGGTGGTATTGGTATCGCGCCTGGTGCCAATATCAACTACATCACGGGCAGTGCTATCTTTGAAGCGACCCACGGCACAGCGCCTAAGTACGCCGGTCAGGATAAAGTGAACCCCGGCTCGGTGATTCTCTCCGGAGCTATGATGTTTGACTACCTGGGTTGGATAGAGGCCGCACAACTGATCAGAAAAGGTATTGAAGGTTCTATCGCTAACAAAAAAGTAACTTATGACTTTGAACGACTGATGGACGGGGCTACCCTGCTCAAGTGTTCAGCATTTGGTGACAGTATCATAGAGCATATGTAGCAGCAGATGCTCTTTAAAGCAAAAAGCAGGTAGCCCGAAAACTACCTGCTTTTCTTGATAGCGAAGTTATTTCATCGGGCCCAAATTTTTTGGACTTCATCTACCATGGTGTCTACCATGACCTTATCCAATCCTAGTCTTTCAGCGATGTAAACGCAGAGTTTGTATTCTGACTCTGCAATTTCACCATCAATGATAGACATAAAGATTACGTCGTTGAGTTGCTCTTCTCGCTCAATCTGATTGAATGGCACCAGGTATTGTAGTTGGTGAGCATCCAGCAAAAGACGATCAATTTCTTCTGATGAAAAGCCCGACTCCTCTGCACGATCTGTCAAAAACTCTCTTTCCCTGTAATTTAAATAACCGTCAGCTGCTGCGACTGCTACTAAATTCTTAAAGTGCTCCATTTTGATTTTTCTCTCAAGCATAATTATAAGGGGCTAATAATAAACTCAGAAGACAATTATAATTAAGGGATAGAGAATAGCCAATCAGGGCATTCTGATGGTATGTAATGTCAATTACGCAGCACTTCTTTTTTGTATATTTCGCCCACTATCAATCATAATGTTACGCAAATTCGTTTTTTGTAATTTCCTGATATGTTACACTCGTACGCTGGCGATGGTGTGAATCTGACCTGATAGGCGGAAGTTCTCGCTAAGAGGCTGATTTTGAGGTATAAGCAATGCTATATTTCTTACAATACTTAATACTTCTAAATGAAACCAGTTTTAATAGTTACCTTAAGCGCCCTTTGCATGACCCTACTGGGATGTTCACCCGACCCGCAGGAGCTATTCCTCAAAGGAAAATCTTTGATGGAACAGGGTGAGTTTGGGGATGCAGTACCCTATCTGGATCGTGCTATTGAGCAGCGCTCCGACTGGAGTGAGGCTTATAATGTGAGGGCGGTAGCGTACTTTGAGCAGGGTAAGTACGAACAGGCAGTGAAGGATCTGAGTCAGGCCATTGACCTGGACAGTTCTTCGTATAAACCTTTTTACAATCGTGGAAATGCTTATCAGCAACTGAAAGAATATCAAAAAGCACTACAGGACTATACCTACGCCCTGAACATGCAGCCTAACATCAAAGACATTTATATCAACCGAGGGGTGGTACACTACCTGCTGGCAAACTATGAACGGGCCCTGGAAGATTTTGACTTTGCGCTGAGGATTGCTGAGGAAGATCAGACCGCACTGTTGAACCGAGCCAAAACCCAGGTAGCTCTCCAGCAATGGGATGCGGCTCTTACAGATCTTGAAACACTAGCCCGTACCCAGACTGACAATGCCAACGTTTTTTACCTGTTGGGAGTAGCTTACTTACAGACCGGACAACAAGACAGCGGTTGTGCCACTTTACAAAAAGCAGCCAGCATGGGTGACAACACGGCCAGCGAAGCATTACAACAATATTGTAGTTCTTAGACCGCTACCGTGCCGACAGTACCAAGGCATAGGCAATGACCATCAGCCAAAATTTGTAAGGACTGAGCGCCGGAATAATAACCAGGCCTAGCTCCACAAATACAGCAATTATTGCCAGAATAACTGAGATAAGCAGGATGATATTTCGCGATCTCTTTTTTGCCATAGTATAAAATCTAGCTGTTAGTTAGCTGCTCAGGAAGAATACCAGCAGCTGAATGATAGAAAGTATAATTAAAATCACCACCAGACCGACTTTATTCTCTGACAATCTGGGCCAGCGATAATACAACAGCGATAACAGAATCACAGCAGGTATCAAAAAGAAAAAAAACTGGTAGACACTAAATACTGGCCTGATCTCAAAGATTTCACTTTGCAGCTCCACATCTGCCTTTAGGACAATATCCAGTATGGGCGACGTATACACCCTGACTTGGGGTTGCATGGAGTCCCAACGATCCGTGATTTCCCGGTCTACCAGTATAGAATGCTCATCAAAAAAAATGGTCC
>CAZZGE010000042.1:0-27594 GCA_964653665.1 uncultured Porifericola sp.
GCCTTGCGCGAAAAAGCTTGTTTTTAAACTTCCGTATTGTAGCTTTGAAGGGTGTGCGCACTTTTTATTTTGTTGGTCCAACTTCAAAGTTACATCGTGCGGGCACACTTTTAATACTCCTCAGATACGTTACGGCTCAAGGGCATCAGATTTAACAGCCTAGCCCGAGTAGTTACGTCTGTCCGGGAATCATTCCAGAAGTGTATGCCCATGCTTGCATTCATACTGGGGTCATTATTCTCGCCTCCTACAGCCTTACTGTACAAATATAACTAGCAAACTCCTCACCCTGAGAAAGCCCCGACCGATGCTGTTGGGTCCTTCTTGTTTCTCAAATATTGCCCTGGGTCTGTTCCAATGATCTAGTACACTTTGGGATCAATCCGGTGTTGCTACGTCACGGCAATTCAATGCTTAATTTTCAATGCATGAGGCACTTTAATTTAGACTTATTATGATTTTATAAACCAGGCCTTTCAAATGATTAAAAGATCATATCTTAATTCTATCTTGTGATGAACAGTCTGGCTATTTTCCATCAGAAATGTAGATACGACCAGTATTTAACCGAAACTACCTGCTAAGACATTGATTGACCGTATCATCAGCTTTAGCATCCGGCACAAATTGATTATCCTACTTTTTACCGCCGGTCTCGCAGGGTGGGGAGTCTACTCAGTCCGCAGTTTATCCATTGGCTCCGTACCGGATATCACCAGTAACCAGGTGCAGATCTATACGGTGGCCCGCAACCTCGCTACCGAAGAAGTAGAAAAATTCATCACCTATCCGGTAGAGCTCGCTGTGGCCAATCTTCCCGGTGTACAAGAGATACGTTCTGTATCTAAGTTTGGCCTGTCCTTCGTCACCGTCGTTTTTGATGAAGAAATGGGCAACTACCTGCCCCGCCAGCTGATTGCCGAAAAGCTTAAGTCAGCCCAGGAGCTGATTCCTGAAGGATACGGCAGCCCGGAAATGGCCCCGATCACTACTGGGTTGGGAGAGATTTACCAGTATACGCTGGAGACGAGACCCGGCTATGACCCGGCTTACACCGCCATGGACCTGCGCGAGATACAGGATTGGATCATCCGACGCCAGCTGGCAGGTACACCGGGCGTAGTAGAGATCAATAGCTGGGGCGGCTTTCTCAAACAGTACGAAGTAGCCCTGAACCCGGAAAAACTGCTGAACATGAAAGTTTCGCTGCTGGAGGTGTACGACGCACTCCGCCAGAACAATCAGAATACAGGTGGAGCTTACATAGAAAAAAACGCGACCAGCTTTTTTATCCGGGGCGAGGGGCGTATCAATACACTAAAAGATATTGAGGAGATCGTTGTCCGGCGCCATGAAACAGCGCCTGGCAGCCAAGTCATCCCTCTAAGAATCGGCGATGTGGCCGACGTACAGATTGGCTATGCCACCCGCTTTGGAGCTATTACCGGAAATGGCGAGGGCGAAAAAGTACTTGGACAGGTCATGATGCTCAAGGGAGCTAATCCTTATGCAGTCATTACGGAGGTAAAAGCGCGGCTGGCCGAAATTGAGAAAACCTTGCCCGAGGGTATAGTCATCAACGGCTTTCTGGATCGCAGTAACCTGATTCAGAAAACGACCAATACTGTTCTGGAAAACCTCATCCTGGGTGCCTTGTTTGTCATTTTTGTCCTGGTACTGCTCATCGGAAACTTCCGCTCCGGCCTGATCGTCGCTTCGGTGATCCCCCTGTCCATGCTTTTTGGTATTACCCTGATGACTATCTTCGACGTAGATGCTAACCTGCTTAGCCTGGGGGCCATTGACTTTGGTATCATCATAGACGGGGCCGTCATTATTGTGGAGTTCGCCGTGTACAAGCTATCCCAAAACACAAGCAGGCTGCAGCAACTCAACGGAGAGTCTCGCACTGTTGAGAGAGATAAGCTTGTGGAAGCAAGCTCTTCCCGCATGATGCGCTCGGCTATTTTTGGGCAGGTCATCATCCTGATCGTTTTTATACCCATTCTTTCGCTGGAGGGAGTAGAAGGGCGCATGTTCAGGCCGCTGGCCCTGACCTTCATGTTTGTACTGCTGGGGGCGATGTTGCACTGCCTTACCTACGTACCGGCCATCACGGCGCTCCTGCTGAGATCAGGAAGTAAAGGCCACATTAGTTTTTCAGATAAAATCATTCATGCTGTTCAACACTTTTACAATCCCATCATCCGCTGGGGACTGGACCACCGAATTATGGTGGTATCGCTCTCTCTGGTAGCCCTGGTAGCCACCGCTTTTGTTTTTTCCCGCCTGGGCGGTGAGTTCATTCCTACCCTGGACGAAGGTGACTATGTCATACAGCCGGTGCTCAAGCCGGGCACTTCTCTCTCACAGACCACTGAAGTAACGACCCGCATAGAAGCCATACTACTGGAGAAATTTCCCGACGAAGTAGCCCAGGTCATCACCCGAATCGGCGCCGCCGAAGTACCTACTGATCCTATGTCTATGGAAATGAGCGATGTAATCGTCAAACTCAAACCGGTCAGGGAATGGTCTCGAGCCAAATCCAAAGAAGCACTGGCCGAGGAGATGACTGAGGAACTCAACGCACTACCTGGCATCACTTACGAATTTACGCAGCCCATAGAGATGCGCTTCAACGAACTGCTCACCGGAGTCCGGTCTGATATTGCTATCAAAATCTTCGGCGAGAATTTGCAGACACTTTACCGACTAGGAAACCGCAGCAGCGAACTCATTTCAGACGTAGAAGGGATTGCTTCAGTTTCCGTAGAGCAGATTGTAGGCCTACCCCAGATCAGAGTTGCATTTGACCGGCAGAAAATCGCCTCTTATCACATGAACGTCAACGAGGTCAGTCGTATCATCAATATGGCATTTTCCGGTAGTACGGCCGGTACCGTCTACGAGGGAGAGCGCCGCTTTGACCTGGCGGTACGCCTGAACCGTGACAATGTGGACAATGTAGATGATGTGCGGCAATTGCCAGTAGAATTGCCGGCGGGTGGTCAGGTGCCTCTCTCTCAACTGGCCAACATCAGCGTTGAGTCAGGACCGGCCCAGATCAGCCGTGACGATACGCGCCGCCGCATCGTGGTCAACATCAACGCCCGGGACCGTGACATTGAATCCCTCGTCAATGAAATTCGGGAGATCCTGGATGAGCAACTGGCCCTACCGGTAGGCTACAGCATCACCTACGGAGGGCAGTTTGAAAACCTCCGGCAGGCCCGCCAACGCCTTACTACGGTTGTACCAGTAGCACTGGTGCTCATCTTTATCCTGCTTAACCTAACACTGGGATCACTGCGCGAAGCCCTGCTGGTTTTTGTAGCAATACCTTTAGCGGCTATCGGAGGCGTCACTGCCCTGTACCTGCGCGATATGCTCTTCAGTGTACCCGCGGGTATTGGTTTTATTGCACTTTTTGGTATCGCTGTTCTCAACGGAATTGTACTGATTCAGTACTTTAAAGATTTGAAAAAAGAAGGAGTCACCGATGTAAGAGAACGTATTCTCCAAGGTACCAAAACTCGCCTTCGTCCCGTACTTATGACCGCTACCACTGATATTCTGGGTTTTTTGCCCATGGCTGTCTCCACTTCTCCCGGTGCTGAAGTACAACGCCCGCTGGCCACCGTCGTGATTGGTGGACTGATAACCGCCTTTTTCCTAACTTTACTAGTACTGCCGGTACTCTATTCCCTGACTGAAAGAACACCGGATCTCCTGAAAGTTAAAAATCTGCATCCCAAAAAAGTCTTTGGCGCCCTGGTGCTACTGAGTGGGTTCATACTCCCACTACAGTCAGTAGCCCAGCAGGAGGTAGGGCTGGATGAGGCCATTACGATCGCGGTAGAAAATAATGCCGGGATTGCTGCTGAACAGTACAGCTTGAGCGCCTACGGACAACAGCAAAAAGCTGCCTTTGATCTGCCACGGACCTTGCTATTTATACAGACTGAGGAAAATGCTTACGCATTAGAAAATGACGGAATTCACTCCCTGGGAATCCAGCAGAATATCCATTTCCCTACCTACTACATGGCGCGGGGCGCCGTAGGCAGGGAGCGCCAAAACATAGCGGCCTGGACGGTAGAAACACAAAAGTTGCAACTGGCACGGGAGGTCAGTATGGCGTGGTACGAATGGCAGTACCATCGCAGCCGGCTGTCACTTTATACCTACCTGGACACACTCTACAACCAGCTGTACCGCGCAGCCCGCCGACGCCTGGAGACAGGGCAAACCAACCGCCTGGAAGAAGTCAACGCTAGGGCACAGTTACAAAAGACTTCCGCACGCATGCTACAGATACAGCAGGAACTAGAGGCGGTCAGCCGCCGCTTTGCTGCCCTGCTTCAAAGCGAGGATTCCCTCCTTATCCGCCCCGATAGTCTTCAGCGCGTACCCCTACAGGACGAAATGAGTAACCCCCGCTTTCAGTACTACATGGCCAATGCTGGCTACTACCGGCAGCAATGGCGGCTGCAGCAAACCCGCTTTTTACCAGATTTCCAACTGCAGTATTTTGCACAGCGGGTCAACGGCGAAACCGGATTTTTTGGCTATCAACTTGGTCTAAACTTACCGCTATGGTTTCCTTCCCGCATCCGGAAAGCCCAGGCGGCCCAGCTTCAGTACGAAGCGGCACAGGCTAGAGCAGAAAATTTCAGTCAACGATGGCAGGGACGCCGGCAGGAATTACGACAGTTGCTCAGTAAGCATGAGGCATACCTGAGCTATTACGAAGAAGACGGACTTGAACTGGTGGAGGAAATTATTGCCGTTGCCAACCAAAGCTACCGTACTGGAGAAAGTGATTACGTTGCTTATCTGCAAAGTCTGGAGCAGGCCACCCAGCTACGCCTGGATTACCTGCAGAGTCTTTTTAACTACAACCAGGCAGCGCTGGAGCTTAACTATCTGACCAGCAGCGGCATTGAGTAAACAAAACATGATTCAACCAACAGAAGCGCTATGAAAACGTTGCCTGATTTTTTTCCTAGTACCCGGTTAGACACTATCATTGTCTTATTACTCCTGATCATGTTGGGCTGTGAGCAAAAGCCCGCAGCATCAGAAACTGAACTTGATGAACAGCCCCAGGACGATAATTTACTCACCCTGACGGAGCGGCAGGTTAACACCATCGATCTGAGCTACGGCAAACTGCAGGAAAGAAACATCAGCAATAGGGTTTCAGCCCCTGGCACTGTAGATGTCCCACCCATGCAGAAGGGGCTGGCCACTGCCTATGTACCGGGCTATATCAAGAATATTTATCACATGAAGGGTAACCGCGTGCAGCGAGGAGAGGCGCTGGCCACTTTAGAAAGCCCTGAACTCCTGCGTATGCAGCAGGAACTCCTGGAAGTCAATGGCCGGCTACCTAGTCCGCAAAGTGCATACTCAAGACAGCAGCAGCTACAGCGGGATAGCATCAGTTCCACCCGGGAACTGCAGCAGGCTAGAGCAGATTATCTGGAGATGAAGGCACGCCGCGATGCACTGGCACAGCAGCTCCATTTGGCAGGCGCAGATACGCTGTCAATCCTTGAAGGGCGCCTGCAGGCTCGTCTGGTTATCAGGGCTCCCATCAGTGGAGAGATATCCGATGTCAATGTAAGCGTAGGACAACGCGTACTGTCAGAAACGCCCCTTTTCAGCCTGGTCAATACGGAGCACCTTCACCTGGAATTGCGGGTGTTTGAGGAGAATATAGCCAGCATCGTCGACAACCAACCCATCCTGTTTACCGTACCCAGCCTGGACCATCAACAGCGTAAGGCCAGCGTATATCGCATTACTTCGCTGGTGGATAACCAGGAACGCTCTGCCCTAGTGCACGGGCATATGGAAGAGGAAGCAGGTCTGCTACCTGGTATGTACGTCAATGCGTATATTGCGCTAGGCGATCGGGCAGTACAGTCAGTAGAAAGTAGCGCCATCACTACGGAAGGTGAAAGTCAGTATCTTTTTTTCCGAGTAGACGAAGCAAACGGACAAACTACCTTTCGCCGGGTGAAAGTTCGCACCGGTACTGAAAATGCGGGCTATACAGAAATCATTGAAATGGCCGAACCGGGAATGGACACTGCCCAGGTGGTAGTCAATGGAGCTTACTATCTTTCCAACGCACTCAACTAGGCGGGTGAACACGGGCATTTAACCCTGTTCCAAAAAGAAACCATTATCCACACAGGTAGTTAAAACAGTAGAAAATTAATAGTTTGTCTGCTGTTTGACAGCCACTTATTCCGATTTTCGCTATCATTAGGCTTTGTATCGGTACCACTGCACATATCTATGGATCTCAAAGAAAAATTCAAAAGCCTGTATCCTGACGTCATATTCCTGGAAGAAAAGGTAAGCCCTGAACTGAAAGCATATCTGAATGTAAAAAAGTGGCTTCAACCGGGAGAAAAAGTGGAGGCTGTAGAAAAGCCTGGCGAAGGAAACATGAACTTTGTAATTCGCATCATTACCGACCGACGAAGCATGATTCTCAAGCAGTCCCGCCCCTGGGTGCAGAAGTTTCCACAAGTGCCAGCTCCGATAGAACGTATCTACGTAGAATATAATTTTTACCGTTTCATTGCGCCTCACCAGGATATCAAACGCTTCACGCCGCAAGTGCTGGGTTTTGATCCAGAAAACTACACTTTACTGTTGGAAGACCTCGGCAATGCTGCGGACTATACCTACCTTTACCAGTCAGGCGAGTACTTATCTACCGAGGAAATACAGGCACTCACCATGCTGCTATCAACCCTGCACCAGTTGAGCATACCTGCTGACGACCGTCAGTACTTTGACAACCAGGCCATGAAAAAGCTCAACCACGAGCATATTTTTGTATTTCCGTTTGCTGAAGAAAACGGCTTTAACCTGGACGATGTACAGCTAGGCTTACAGGAAGCTGCTATGCCTTACAAACAACACGATGCTCTCGAGGAAAAAATCAGACAGCTCGGTGATGTCTATCTCCAAAACCACGATACCATGCTGCACGGCGACTACTATCCGGGTAGTTGGCTGAAGGTAAAAGATGGCCTTAAGCTGATTGATCCCGAGTTTTCTCACCTGGGGCGCGCAGAGTTTGACCTGGGCGTCATGCTGGCACACCTCAAGATGTCGAAGCATCCTGAAGCCACCATTAAGCAAGTACTCAGCCACTACGAACCACCGGCGTACTTCCAGCAAGAGCTGATGTGGGCTTTTACCGGGGTGGAGATCATGCGCCGCATCATAGGACTGGCCCAGTTACCACTCTCGCTGAAATTTGAGGATAAGCAGCAACTCCTTAGTGAATCTGTCCGCCTAATCCATCAGTAATCGTGAAATTGAAGCCCCTACTCATTGCCCTCAGCCTGTTTGCTGCTTTCTCTTGTCAGCCCCAGCCTGGTAATGCTCCTGAAAATCAGGAAGAAGTTAGCAATGAGCCCGCACCTAGCTCTATGCAAATACGCCCGGAAATACTGAAAGACAAGGTGCTTGGTATGCTGCTAGGCTCAGCCATCGGCGATGCCATGGGCGCACCTACTGAAATGTGGAGCAGACGAGATATCATAGTTGACTACGGGTACGTCAGCGATCTGGACACCATGGTACGTGAACCGTCTGCTGAGGGCACCTGGGACTTTAATCTGCCTGCCGGTGGTACTACTGATGACACCCGCTGGAAAGCACTCACCACAGAGTACCTGTTGACCCAGAAACCAAATGCTAAACTGGACCCGACCGACTTTGCCGACCTGATCATTAGCCGGTACCAGGAGGGTATCCAATCCCTGAAAAATACCGAAAGCTTTGCCCCGGAGCCTTTTGAAGAAAATACCAGGAAACTAGCCTGGCTTCAGGAATGGGCCATAGTGGCCAAGCCTTTTGTAGAAGATGACCTGCAGGCGTATGCCTATGCCCTGAGCCAGTTCTATGGGGGTGAAATGACTTGTGCTGGCATGCTCTACACACCCGTAGTGGGAGCGTTTTATCCAGCCCAACCTCAAATGGCTTACGCGGAAGCCTACCGCATCAGCCTGTTTGACCTGGGCTATGCCCGCGACATCAGTGCGCTTACGGCCGCTATGGTATCGACTGCCATGTCTGCAGATGCTACACCAGAAGGCGTCATCAATGTAATGCGTGATGTAGACCCCGAGGGGTATTTTAGCAGTCGGCTGGTCGGCCGTACGGCCTATCGCCTGTTGCGGGATGCACGCAACATCGTCTATGAGGCACAGCAGCTCAAAGAGAATGACATAGATAAGCAAAATATTCAAATGCCTAAGGGCTTTACGGATACGCTGCGCATGGCACGCACGCTTAAGGCCTATGAGTTACTGGATGCGAAAAACCAGGATATGCCTTTCCACGCAGGAGAAATTCATCTAGTAAACCTGACCGCGTTACTATTCTGTAATTTTGATTTTCGGGAAACCCTGGCTTTTGTAGTCAATTTTGGCAGAGATAACGATACTACGGCTGCCGTTACCGGGGCGATTTTGGGTGCTTACTGGGGAGCTGATAAGCTTCCTGAGCAGATGAAAAAGCAGATACTTCTTACGAACCAGGAGCTTTTGAATACAGACCTGCAACAGTTGGCTTCCCAATTGGCTAAGCAGATAGGCTCATAACCCACCCCCACCTCAGATCTGGGTATCTCTATGTGCTTCTCGTTTTTTATGACCAGTCACAGCACCAATATTATGGGGCTTCTGAAATTGTACATGACAGAAACATACTGAAAATGTAAAATTTTTACCAAATGAGGGTTACATATTTACTAGTAATGATACTAATGTTTGGTTGCGTTTGACTACCTATCCGGCAGGACGTGGAAGCACAGATCAGTGATACCCGGGCAAAAGTGCTGAAGGCACAGGAATCTGTATCCTCCGCTATTGAAAAGCGAGAGCAATTTTATAAGGACTACAAAGAGAGTAAGCTGAAGGAACTGAAAAAAGAAATGACACACTGGAGGATAAAATCAAAAACCTCGAGAATACCGCTGGAGGCATCAATACATCAGCACAGTCAAATATTGAATCTGCTATCGGAGATTTCAAACTAGAGCAGGAACAAACCAAAGATAAAATCAGCCGTGTCGAGCAGATTGCAGTAGAAGACTGGTCAGAGGCTTACGATGAGTTGAATGAAGCCATTAGCGACATAAACCGTCTGGCCTTCAGCCTAGATCAGTACGAAATAAACTGAACCGGCGCTAAAATGAGGAAATAATGAAAAAAACTTGATGTAACGTTTGATTTAATTCTTTATTGGAATTGAAAGTGATTTTTTAGAATCTAGTACTGCAACAATCAGTATACTATCATACCATTAGCATCAGCTAATATTACATGAAAAAAGGATTATTTTACATATTGTTGGTAACACTAAGTACGGTGACAGTCCTGTCAGCTTCTGACAGTCATGCTAAGCATGCTGTTGAAGTTACCAACTCCTATGTCAGTAATCCTGTAAATGATGATCCAAATGCTGTCGTATACCCTAACCCTTCCAAAGACCACATCTTTGTAAGGCTGGATCTTATCTCACCGGAGTTGGGCGATTATTCTTTTGATTTTGAGATAAGAAGTATTTTAGGTAACAGTATGCCTGTAAAAGCCGAAAGAGTTGATGCATATAATTACCGGATTGATACTAACGATTACCCGGCTGGTTACTATTTACTGATGATTCGCTGTCAGGATTGCACGCAAGAGAACCCTAGTCTGAAAAGGGTCTTTAAGTTTTTAAAGCAGTAAGTCGCTGCTGTTCTTTTTCACACTGATCTCATAGTTAAGCCGTTTTCCTCCTTTCTCAGACTTCCTGAAATTGTAGTTAGCCTCCGTGTAAAAAAAGAAACTTCCTGATAAAGTATGATTGGGAAGCTTTGTTTCCTCTACTGGGCGATCATCTACTGATTCCTCTTTCTGGTAAGCTTTAGGAACTTTTCTGAAGTAGAAAGAGCAAAAAATACCAGCTGCAAACCCCAACAAATGCGACTCCCAGGACACACTGCTTTCGGTGGGAAACAGCCCCTGCAACATACCACCGTGGATAAATGCAATAACCAAGGCTACCGCCACTGAACGCGCATCTTTTCTGAAGATACCGCTAAAAAACAGGAAAGCAGCCAATCCGTATACCAGACCACTGGCTCCAATGTGATAGGCCTGACGCGCAATAACCCAGACCCAGAAACCAGTGGTAATGTATATCCAGGCAAATACTTCTAACGCAATTTTATCATAAAAATAAAATACGGCTACCAGCAGCAACAAAAGCGGGAAAGTATTGGAGAGTAAGTGAAAGGCGCTACCATGGATGAGTGGTGCTGTAAAAATACCAACCAAACCGGTGATAGAGCGAGGCAGAATACCCCATGCACCCAGATCTACAGTAAGGCTGTCTTCCAGTACCCGGATAAACCAAAGCAGGAGTACAAACCCCAGGGCAATAACCAGACTCCGGCGAAAGATGAATTTGTCGTTATGTACTGTGGCTTCTAACACAATTATTCCTCTAGATCCAACCTGGTACGATACGTGACAGCCTTGCCAATCATGGATATTCCGCTGTTAACTACTACCAGACTGAGCGTACCCAGCCAAAACCAGGGACGTTTTTCGTACTTAGCAATGATCGCTTCTCCCAGCAGGCTCAAACCAAAACCAGTGAGCGTCAGACCACCAACTGCAAACGAAAGCCATTTTTTAAAAAAATCATTTTTCATAGCAAAAAGTATTGTTCGTGTTAAAAAAATATTTCCTGTGCCAAACGATAGGTATTCGCATGGGCCTCAACAATGTGGGCAATCTGACGGGCATAGCCCCCTCCCATACTCAGGGCTACAGGTATGCCATACTGCTTGCAACGCTTTAGTACAATTCTGTCTCGCTCTCTACAACCGGCAATACTCATCCCCAGGCGTCCGAGTTTGTCAGACTTCAGAACGTCTACCCCGGACTGGTATAACACAAAATCAGGCTGTACCTTATCTAGCAGGCGGTAGAAATTTTCGGTTAGTTGGGTCAAGTATGCATCATCTTCTGTTCCATCGGGCAATGCAATGTCCAGATCAGACTCTTCCTTATGCATAGGATAGTTCTTGGCCCCGTGCATACTAAAGGTAAAAACTTCCGGCTTGTCGCGAAAAATCTGCGCAGTACCATTCCCCTGATGTACATCCAGGTCTACAACAAGCACCTTGCTTACATGTCCTTGCTCCAACAAATAATTGGCTGCAATGGCAATATCATTAAGTAAACAGAAACCTTCTCCTCGGTCGGTAAATGCATGATGGGTTCCTCCTGCAATGTTAAATGCTACGCCATATTCCAACGCATAAAGAGCAGCCTGCAGAGTTCCCTGCATGATGGTGATCTCCCGCTGAATCAACTGCTCCGACATGGGAAAGCCTGTCCTCCGTATTTCAGAGCGCGACAGCAACCGATACTTGAGCCGATGCCAGTATGTTTCGTCATGTGTGTTGAGAATATATTCCTCTTCTAAAGGAACGGGCTCAAAGAAATTATCATCGGTAACCGTACCCTCGTAAGTAAGTTGTTCAGGGATCAGGTTGTATTTGATCATGGGAAAACGATGATTTTCAGGTAGCGGATGAGCGTATATCTCAGACCAGGCAATTTTTAGCATTTTATGTTATACCTTTTCCAGCCTAAGAACTAAAATATGCGAAGTCAGTTCAGATTTTTTGAGGTATCTGGGTATAGATTTACCAAAGTTAAAAAACGTGTGCCCAGCCAAGACACATACTATCTCAGAATGGTCACACTGCCCGTGCGACTTCCGGCCTCCGCTCCGCAATCAATCGTATAGAAATATACTCCGTCAGGAAGCGGGCTTCCTTTGATAGTACCGTCCCATCCGTAGGCATTACTATAGTTGGGGATTTCGTACAATTTAGCTCCCTGCCGATCGTGAAGACTCAGCAGGCAGTCCGGGTACAGTTCCATCCGCTTTACATACCAGGTATCATTTCGTCCATCGCCGTTTGGAGTAAAAGCGGGATTGGGTTCAACGTCTAATGCTCGGTCTACCTGAACAGTGTACGTTACAGTAGTCTTGCATCCTGCTTCATTGGTAACCACACAATTGTAAGTAGTTGTCAGTAGCGGTCTGGCAATGGGACTCGCCACTGTGCTATCACTTAGTGTAGCCCCGGGAGACCAGAGATAACTTACACCACCTAGTGCATTCAACTGGAGTGTATCACCCAACGCAATCTGGTCACTAGCTGCTTCAATAACAGCCTCAGGGTTCTCAGCATCTACAACCGAGATACTAGCCGTTTCCACGCAGCCATTTTCGGTGGTCGCATTTAGTGTGTAAGTGCCCGCCTCAGTCACGGTAAGAGTACTTCCACTTTCACCATGATCCCAGGCATAGGCACTGAAGCTATCGCTAGCCTGTAGGGTTACTTGCTCATCCGGGCAGAGATTGGGGTTCCCGGTTGGCGTTATTTGCAGGGCAGGAATATCAAGAATGGTAATTTCCTGCGTATATGTATCGGCTGCGCTGTTATCTAAGGCAAGGACCTCCAGTTGTATAGTATAAGTTCCGGACTGCTCGTACGTATGCGAAGCTACATTTCCGCTTTGTGAGGGATTATCATCACCAAAATCCCAACGATAGCGAATTGACTCCCCGTTGAGACTTTCGGGTAGTACTGTAACCTCTACTGCTTCATTCAGGCAAGACTGAGACGGTATAGTTACCTGGGCCCTGGTTACCTGCAAGCCAGCACTTTGCCGTAAGCAGCCTGTTTCGTTTTGAATCGTAGCCATATACGTTCCTGGCTCAGTAACATTGAGGGTAGTACTTTCGGTACCTGCGATAGTTTGTCCGTCTTTAGTCCAACTATACATGCTGTTCTCAACTGCCTCCACCTGTAGAGTAGCTTGCCCTCCTTCCAGTAGTACCAGGGGATCGTTAGAGCTAATTGAGATCTCTTCTGGTTCGCTCACCTTTATGTAAGTAGCCGCTGTATCACTTACACAGCCACCAGCCTCTTCAGTAGCTTGCACATAAAGCACATACAGACCCTCATGATCCTTGGTAGCATTGCCAATGACCGGGTTCTGTTCATTTGAAGTAAAGCCGTTTGGACCTGTCCAGAAAAAACGAGCATTTACATTCTGAGTACGTAGTGAGATGCGGTTCCCAAAACAGACTGGCTCTGTAGGATTTTTGTCAATAATCGTGGGCTTGTCCGGCACAAATCCGTCGGGTCTTACTACCTGTACCACATTGGACATCACTTCTGTGCAGTCAAAGCCATTGTGTGAAGAAGAAATCTTGACCCGATAGTAGGCTTCATTGGCAGTGGTGTAAGTAAAGGTTGAATCCACCCCATCCTCCAGAGGGCTAAAGCTATTTCCGTCGGCTGAGCTTTCCCATGTGTAGGTTACACCCACTGCACGGGAAACGGACAGTTGATAAGGAAGCTGATCGCAAACTCCCAACCCCTCCTGGGGCTCCAGAACAGGCTTTACACAGTTGCGATTTAGCTGAACAATCACCTTATCTGAGGTAGTTCCGGTATAGGCCAGGTCGGGTTTCCCATCGCCGTTAAGGTCTCCAGCACGTACGCTTAGAGTGTTTTCTGAAGTGAGAAGTGTCTTTTTCGTATTGAAGTCCAGGCTATTGGCTGTACTGTTGTTCAATAAAATGACTACCCGATTGGTGGTAGTAGCTACCAGGATATCTAGCTGACCATTTCCATCCATGTCTGCCAGTTCAAGTCCTTCCCGGCCAATCAGTGTCTGATCAAAACGTACGGCTTCGGCAAAAGAAAGAACACCTACAGTTGAGTTATTTTTGAAAATGCCTACGTAAGCCCCGTTGATAATCACTATTTCCGGCAAACCATCATTATCCAGATCTGCTGCTCTCATATTGGTGGTCTGTCCGGAAGTGCTCAATGTCAGCTGGCTACCAAAGGTAATATCCCCCGGAGCGCTGCTATTTTTGAGGATATATATCCCACTTCTTTCGTCTTCAGAAGCTATTATTTCCGGCTTACCATCACCATCTAAGTCTTCTATATCTACGCTACTTAGCTCCACATTATTGAGACCGACCTGTGCAAAGGGCAAAATAGGCGAAGTCTCAAAACTAATTACCCCACCGCTACTGGTATTCCTAAAAACCGATATGCCTCCGTCATTGGAAATGGCTACCGCTACCAATTCAGGTTTACCATCTCCGTCCAGATCTTTGACGTCCATACGAGCCGCCAGCGTGCCGTCAATGGTGTACGAAAGAGGAGGCGAAGGTAAGTCAAAGGTAATGTCGCCCCCAGGTGTACTTATATTTTGATAGATATAGATTCTTTCCTTGTTAGCATCTGAATTAGAAGCAGAATAGATCAGTTCTGACAGCCCATCACCGTTGAGGTCATGGCAGCGGACCCATCGGGTATTCGCATTGATATCAATTTCTCGTGGCATAAAATCCACTGTATTGATATTTGGGCTATTATTTTCTAATATCATTATTTGGTCACTCCCGGTATCAGAAGTAGCAATATCTACTTTTCCGTCCTGGTTAAAATCGCACATACAGAGGTTATACAATCCTGCATCGGATGTGGCAAATCCGTACGGGCCATCCAGTTGGGTAGTCTCAAAGCCTTCTCCATCATAGCTAAGTAGAAAGCTTTGGGGCGAGTAGGCAGTAAGTCGGGTATCCAGCCGTACTACCTCCACACTTCCGGTGGTAGCACCCGCTGGTACAGTCACTTTTATTTGATCATCAACCACGTCAGTGATCTGACCGGCAGCAGCACCAAAAAGCACCCTGATATTGACAGCGTCATTACCGAAGCCACTACCACGGATGGTGACCGTCTCACTGACAGTAGCACGCTGCGGGTCAACCTCACTGACTACATGAGACTGAGCGTACGAAAAGTGACTAAAAATACTTAAGAGAAAATATGTAAAGAGGTATGGATAGGCTTGCATACAGATTCCGGATCATTATCATTCAATTTGTAAGATAGATAGGAGATGTATCATTAGTACGTGAACCTTAGGGATAAGACAACCTTTGTAATATCTGTAAGCAGAATTCATGAAAGCCGAATTGTACATTTTACCAATCAATCTGCTGTTGTGTTTCGTTAAAATATTAAACAGTCTTATAATCTTTTTCATCAAAAATGATAATATTATGGATGCATTAATACTCGTAGATATTCAAAAGGACTTTTTACCAGGTGGCTCCCTGGCAGTAAATAAAGGCGACCAGGTAATACCAGTCGCGAATGAATTACAGCAACATTTCGACCTAGTAGTGGCAACGCAGGATTTTCATCCCCGCGACCATGGGAGCTTTGCGGCCAATCATGAAGGCAAAGAACCCGGAGAATACATTGAACTCAACGGGCTGGAGCAAATACTATGGCCGGTGCACTGCGTACAGGGTACCACGGGAGCTGAATTTGCCGATGACCTCAACATGGATAAAGTACAGAAGGTATTCAGAAAAGGGGTTGACGCAGGTATTGACAGCTACAGTGGTTTTTACGACAACGGTCATCAACGAGCTACCGGCCTTGCTAAGTACCTGAAAGAGAAAGAAGTAAATCGCGTCTTTATTGCTGGACTGGCAGCCGACGTATGTGTGAGGTTTACGGCTCTGGACGCTCTTAGGGAAGGCTTTAGAACTGTAGTAGTCAAAGATGGTACCCGAGCTGTCAACCTACAAGAAGATGATTTTGAAAAGGCAATGAAAGAACTCAGCGAAGAAGGCGCCGATATTCGGGAAAGCCAAGAAATCATGCAATAATGTGCCCGTTACGTTAAGCAGCAAACGAAAAAAAGCTCTGCTTTCCAGCAGAGCTTTTTACGAATTACATCAGTAGGTTATTACATAGCTCCAATCCTGGTAATTAGGTCAGCAGTTCTGGCTGAATAACCTGCCTCATTATCGTACCATGAGATCACTTTGACCAGGCTTCTGTTGACAGTAGTAGAAGGAGCGTCAAAAACAGAAGAATGTGGGTTTCCGATGATATCAGAGGATACCAGCATATCTTCGCTATACTGTAATACACCTTTCATAGGGCCTTCAGCAGCGGCTTTCATAGTAGCGTTGATCTCCTCAGCGCTTACCTCTTTATCCAAAATGCAAGTGAGGTCGGTCAGGGAGCCGGTAATGGTAGGTACACGTACGGCATTCCCATCCAGTTTACCTTTGAGATCGGGCAGTACCAGACCCACTGCCTTGGCAGCACCCGTGGTGGTAGGCACGATATTGACCGCAGCAGCGCGTGCTCTTCTCAGGTCTTTGTGCGGAGCGTCCTGTATGTTCTGATCAGCAGTGTAGGCGTGAATGGTCGTGATAAATCCTTTCTGAATACCAAAATTGTCATGAAGTACTTTAGCCATAGGTGCCAGGCAGTTGGTAGTACAGGAGGCATTAGATAAAATAGTCTCGCTACCATCAAGTGAGTCATCGTTTACTCCCAACACAACTGTGGGAATATTACTTCCCTTGGCTGGAGCAGAAATTACTACCTTTTTGGCGCCGGCCTTCAGGTGCATTCCAGCTCCCTCCTCATCAACAAATCTACCGGTAGACTCCAGTACCACATCTATATCGTGATCGCTCCAGGGCAGAGCAGAAGGATCTTTCTGGGCAAATACCTTAATACTCTTTCTTCCCACCGTCAAAGATTCGCTGTCGTAGCTAACTTCATGATCAAAAATGCCATGAGCAGAATCGTATTTTAACAGGTGAGCCAGCGTTTTCGTATCAGTAAGGTCATTGATGGCCACAACCTCAATGTTGTCTTTTTTTAGCAGGTTTCTGAAAGTCAATCTTCCAATTCTTCCGAAACCATTAATGGCTACTTTCATGTTGATGTCAGTGTTTAATTGGTAACAATTTAATGTAGGACAAAAATACAATCTCCGGTGATACTTTCAAGCATATGACCGGAGAACACAGAAACGATTATTGTATGGGTATACTGTATTGAACTAAACTTGTTGTACTATCTTAATGTTAGAGTCTTGATTTATAAAACTGACGCCCAAAGATTCAAAAAAAATGTTCCACCTTTTGTAAAGTTATGAGCTAACTTTATATTTGCGGACTCAATTTAAAAATTGATCATATGATGCGGTCCGTTCGTCTAGGGGTTAGGACGCCAGGTTTTCATCCTGGTAACAGGGGTTCGATTCCCCTACGGACTACTTTTTGTTTAACCTACTCACTGCTTGCAAGTGAACTTTAGTCTTGACGACTTGGTCCGTTCGTCTAGGGGTTAGGACGCCAGGTTTTCATCCTGGTAACAGGGGTTCGATTCCCCTACGGACTACGAGCCCTCGTTCTTTCAGCGAGGGCTTTTTTTATCTATACCTCACTCTTCTCGAACGAGTCATTATACGTTACGACTAAGATTCAAATGATGGATAAACAGGAATTTATATACTGCTTCGATCCACTCTGTGGCTGGTGCTACGGCTTTAGCCCCCGTCATTCAGAGACTGGAAAAGGAATTTAAGGGCAAACTTACTTTCACTGCCTACGCAGGGAGTATGGTCACTGGGGAGCGTGTTGCACACATCGGAGATACTTTCTCATACATCAAAGATGCTTTACAGATGGTAGAGCAACGTACCGGGGCCAAGTTTGGCGAAGATTTTCATAAACTTTTAGAAACAGGCAGTTACCACTATCATTCTGAACCACCCAGCCAGGCGCTGGTGGTCTGTAAGTCTGTTACGCAGGGCAGTAGCATTCAGTTGGCTCATCGCTTACAAGAAGCTATCTTTCATAATGGTATCAGCCTTAACGATCCGGAAAACCTGGCGAACATAGTGCAGGAAAAAGGTCTGGAAAAGGATGCTTTCCTACAGCTTTTTCGGCAGGATAAGTACCGTAATCAAACCTACGAAGAATTTGCCTTTGTGCAGAAACTAGGAGTAAGTGGCTTTCCTATGCTTCTCTACCGGCAAGATCGGCAGTTTTACGCACTTAGCCAGGGCTATCAGGCTTATGAGCCGCTGCAGGAAATGATTCGGCAACTTTTGGATGATAGGCAAGCTGATGTATGATACGCCTGTCAGCATGTACCTGCATACATAGATGCAGACCATGTGTGGGTAAGAATTGTGAAGCATATCATTGGATGCTGTCCGAAATAAGGCTCAGCAGTTCCTCTTTTGACAGGGGCTTACTAATGAACTGCTTTGCAGAAGCATAGCTTAAAGCTTCTTCATTATCCTTCTGACGCATAGAGCTGGTAAGTATAAATATCTCAGTCTCCGGATATTGCCGGTAATATGTTTCTTCGTACTTTTCAATAAATTCCAGTCCACCTATTCCAGGCATGTTTAAGTCTACCAGGATATAGCGAGGGAATGAACCTGCTTCTTGGGTGTCGCACGCCTGAAGAAATGCTAATCCCTCCTTACTAGTATTCTTTGTGATAAATTGATCTGCCTGTGCTGTTTTACTCACCAGCATGCCATAAATTTCTAAAGCATCATCATCATCATCAATCATAAGTACCATAACCAGTCAACGATATTTTTCTTTAATATATCAAAAAATAGCAAAGTACACATGAGTTGATGCAAGTAACTGCACACAAGCTAATTTACCATTAAACGTGTGGCTACCTTTTATCAAAATGGGGAAATCTGATAGTAGAGTCGTCTTTCGGATCATGATCATCTACTGTCTGCCAGATACCCAAACTTCCGGACATCAACTGTTGTTAAAACTAGAAATAAATACATTTTTTTCAAATATGCTCCTGTCTTCTTTACAGAGAACAGGGGCTATACATTAATTTACAGTATCTTTAAGCAAATCAAATCATCATGGCAATTCAAAAAGCGTTTAACCTAAAACAATGGATTGATGACCATCGCGACGTTCTGAAACCACCGGTGGGCAACGCCCAGGTCTATGAAGATACCGATGACTTTATCGTGATGGTAGTCGGTGGCCCTAACACTCGCAAAGACTTCCACTACAATGAAACCGAGGAGTTCTTCTACCAGCTAGAAGGTGAGATCACCGTCAAAATACGTGAAGACAGCGTAACCAAAGATATCAACATCAAAGAAGGCGAGATCTTTCTGCTGCCGGCCAAAGTGCCGCACAGCCCCCGCCGCCCGGCCAACACGATCGGGTTGGTCATTGAGAAAAAACGCAATGCCGAGCATACTGACGGCCTGATATGGTTTTGCGAAAGCTGCGGTAACAAACTGTACGAGAAGTACTTCCCGCTGCGCAATATTGTAGAGCAGCTACCGCCCATCATCAACAAATTCCGTGACTCCGAAGAGCTGCGTACCTGCGATCGTTGTGGTGCCTACATGGAACTGCCTCAGAGCCCAAAAACAGATGTAAAGGAGAAGATCAGCTAAAACCTGCTTAGGGGTTGATTCAACTGCCAGTCGTATTCATAAAAGTTGACTGAGAACCTGGCAGGAATGGACTTTTCCCGGTAGTGATTAATATAGTCCAGCAGAGAAGGGGCTTCCCGCAGGAAGTCCTCTCTATACCACTCGAGTATTTTTGAGATCGCTACCTCCTTTTTCCCGGGCTGCATGCGGATAAACGCCGGATCATTGAGAGTTTGTCGGGTAATTTCTTCCGGCTGCTGGGCCAACTGATCCGCTTGGTAAGCAAACGAAGCCAGAGTAGGACAGCTTTTTGCCGCGCAAACAAGGGCAAAATGTAGACGAGGATCAAAGTACTGCTTAAATAGCCTCCCTTTCTCCAATTCATTCAAGGTTGAGGAACTCAATATTTACCTTTTGGAGAAAGTCCTGTATCCTAAGCTCTATGAACTCTTCCTGGATCGGATGATCTATTTTATCCGATATCTCTGAAAAAACCACCGACCGGCTCTTGATGATCCTTTCAATCATGCTACTTAAGAATTCCTGTCGCTTTTTATGCCGAACTATACCATATTCACGAATCATCTCGTGTATGTTTGTATTGGAGTGGCTTGCCATCTGAAAAGTTGGTTTGAGTGTGTTGTGGTGACCACAAAAATCAATTTTTCTCCTTTATATTCATACCTTAATAAAAACCATCGGGTAGAGTACTTGATTTCTACGTACCTATTTGGGAGGCCACTTCTTTCTCTTTAAATACATTAAACATATAATTCTATTACTAGAACATTCTTCTAGTTGTAACCAAGTGTAAAAAATAATAATCGATATAGAGATCTCTCTAATGAAATAGAATGACTTAGATGATCAAAAGTAAAAAGTTAAGATCGTTCCGAGGTTAGCATGATTAAATTAAAAAACACCTGGTGTTATTTTATTTTAGCTGGTCAACCAGTGTATTGATTTCGGCCCTCTCCAGTGGCTTATTGAGATAGCCTACTGCGCCTTTTTGGTAGGCTCTGTTAACATCAGTAGTATTATTTGAAGAGCTAAGCACAACAACTTTGAAAAGCTGTCTTTTTTCCGGTTCCAACTGGTTGAAGGCATCCAAAAACTCATGTCCGTTCATTACCGGCATGTTGATATCCAGTAAAATCAGCACGGGTTTTCCATGAACCCCCATTTTACCTTGCTGTATTAGTTGTAGAGCTTCCCTACCATTTTGAGCGGTCAAAATCCTATCGGCTATATTGACTTCCTCCAGGAATGACTGATGGATAAAGTTGGCAATCTCATCATCATCTACTAACAAAACACTGGCTAACTTACTCATAATCAAGAATCAACGTTTGATATACACTTTGAAAGTGGTTCCTACGCCCACTTCACTTTCCACTTCAATTTTCCCGCCTGCATTATCCAGCATTTTTTTGACAATATACAGACCCACTCCGGTGCCCTCTACGTGACTGTGCAAGCGCTGAAATAAGCCGAACATACGATCATGTTGCTTCATGTCAATGCCCAGACCATTATCCTGAAACGTGAGTAAATGATAGGCGTCTATCTTTTGACAATGTATCCGAACCACCGACTCACGTTCTGGGTCGCGGTATTTAATGGCGTTGGAAAGAAGATTGTAAATGATACTCCTCAGATTGATTGTCGTAAACAGTACCTTTTTACAATCATGCAACTTTATATCTATCTTCACTTGCGATTGTTCAATCGCCGGAGCAAGATCTTTGCAAATTTCATCCAACAAAGCTGGTAAATCCACCCAGTCATCCGGCAGATCGTCCTGTTTCTGCAGCCGGGAAATATCTGTCATATCGCCTACTGTCTGCATGAAGCGTTTGAAAGAGAGTTCCATCATACCCAGCGCTTTTTCTGCCAGGGGAGGGAATCTGATGTCCGCGATTTTTGCTTCTCGCCGTAATAATTCTATAAGACCGTACAGATTGGTAATCGGAGCCTTCAGATCATGAGAGGCAGTATACACGAATTGATCCAGGTCTGCGTTGACACTTTTGAGCTTATTGTTGGTGACCTTCAGGTCTTCGTTGGTGGTTCTCAGTTCCCGGTTGGTCGCAGCCAGGGTTTCACGAATCTGGTGCAGTTCTTCTTCTTTTCTTTTTCGCTCACTGATGTCTTTAAACTGTATCGCAAAAACACGGCTACCTGGTAAACCAAAGGGGAAGGCATATACGTCAAACCATTTCCCCATTACTGCTGACCCCTGCTCAAAGCGAATAGCCTGTTCTTCAATACCCACCCTGGCGTATGTCTCAATCCATTCGTGCTCAAGATCCGGTACTAGTTCCAGGGCAGTTTTTCCGGTAGCCTCCTTTAGGCCGGTATGAGACTCAAAGGTATGATTTACTTCCAGAAAGCGATAGTCTACTGGCTCATTATCCACATTGATCAGCATTTCACAAACTGCAAAACCGTCTTCTATTGAGTTGAACAGGCGACGATACCTTGCTTCAGACCGTTGGTTTCGTTCCTCCGCTTGTTTCTTTTCAGTAACTTCTTCAGCCACAATATTGATTCCCAGCACTTCACCATCGCTATTTTTAAAAGGATACCAGGTCTCAATCCAGGTTCTCGTGACACCGGGTTGAGAAGGCGTTTCGGAATTGATTTCAATATTTAGCATTGGCTCGCCGGTGTTCAGTACCTGGAGCAAGGCCGGTTCTGCATCATCGGCCAGTTTAGGCATGAGTTCGCGGACTGTCCTGCCGATATGCTCTTTCACAGAAAAGCCATTGATATCTGCCATTACCTGGTTGACTCTTACAAATCGCAGTTCATTATCCAGCACGCACATACCTATCGGAGCAGTATCGTAAATGGTTTCCAGTTCGTCCAAACGATCCTGGGCAAGTTTTTGGCTCAGCCGAAGGGCTTCCTCATCCTGTTTACGTTCGCTAATGTCAAGAAGTATCCCTATCAGACGCATAGGATGCCCCTCATTGTCAGTGAGTATTTCGGTACGGGAGGCTAGCCAAATGACCTTACCGTTGGGATGCAGCACCCGGTATTCTATGTAGTGACCTTCGTGGTCGCGGATAGATTTTGCGATGATAGCAGCGACCCTTTTTTTATCTTCAGGATGCACCCGCTCTACAAAATCTTCCGTACGGAGTTCTATCTGCTCGTCAAATCCGAAAAGCTTCCTGGCTCCCTCCGTCACTTCGGGAGACTCATTTCCGTGGACAGCAATGTCAAAGATACCCGAGCGTGAAGCTTTGAGGGCCATGTGCAGCTTTGCCTGACTATGTTGCAGGGCAGACTCTGTAGCTTGTTGCTCTGTAATATCCAGCGAAGCAGTGATCAGCCCGGTGACGTTTCCCTGCTTGTCCTTAAGTGGCGTAGCCGTGACGTCGTAGGTATGTGAACCTTCACTGACCTCAAAAGTAATACGCTGACTGCGTTGCTTTCCTTCCTGAAGCACACGACGCTTCAGCGCCATAAGCACGTACACCCCGGAACTGTCTGAAAGTTCATCATCTCGCTTGCCTCTCAAACTCTCTGTATCAAGGTCAGAATGGGAATTAAAAATCCACTCGTAGCGGAGATCAGTATCTACCTGTGCAAATAAGATAGGCGAATGCCGGAGAGCCATGAAATATCTATTTTCCAGACGATCCTGCTTTATCTCTGCCTTTTTCTGCTCACTAATATCCTGTTTGACACCCAGGAAACGAACCAGGTTACCTTGCTCATCACACTCAACCCTTGAACTGGAACGTATGTAAATCACTTCACCATTCAGCAGACAGCGGTATTCGCAATTAAAGGGCTTATGATTTTCAATACAATCGGCAAACAGGGATATCACCCATTTTTCATCGTCTGGGTGTACCAGCGCCTGTAGAACCTCTCTCGAGTAGGAAGATTGGGGAGGAAGGTGAAACATCTTCTGGAGATGAGGGGATGCTTCAAAAGTCTGATTGGGCACATCATAGGCGTACATGCCCATTTTACCAATTTCTTCCATTTCTAAAAAAAGGCGTTCGTCAAAAAAATAGGGACTATGCTTAGCTGAATCCATGTGCAACGACTGATATCGGCTGTTAGTAAAAAATTTTCAGCAAACGGTAATTTAGTGAAATATTTGGTTCAAAAAAATGCCAGTATCCTACTCTTTCATACCAATGTTCTGAGCATGTACCCTAATCCATTGATAGCCAAGCCGGCCGCTCTCGGGCAGTTAGCTAATCTTCCTGATGAGATACTGCTGCTGTTGTAAAGCAAAACGGTCTCCCTCATTTTTTCCCAGCGCTACCTTTCCCAGAGGAGTTTGAGCGGACAGGGCAAAGTACTCTTCACCGTCCAGCACAAGCTTACCAGCACTGACTGTAAAGTACAGTTGGAGTGAGTCCGTAATAACCAGAGCACCTGGCTCTACGACCCGGCAGTGTGCATCGTGGCGAATGCGATGCAGTTTTTCCTGCTCACGTAATACTTCCTGTAGCTGTGCTCCCAGTTTTTCGGTTTCCAACTGCATCATAGCACGGCCCGTTTCGTGCTTGTCCCCGGCGCTACTTTTGGTTTCTTCGTTGGCAGCTGTCTGCGCCTCTTCCAGGGCTGTCCGGATAGACTGTGCCCGTTTTTCCAGGTACCCCTGGCACAGCTCATACAGCCTTCTTTTGACCGTCAGTAGGTCTTGCATGGCTTCACAGCTTTTGCAGGCTTTGCCAGAAGTCGGCTTCCATCGCTTCGTTATCAATGTTGACATACACATTGATAAGACGCCCTCCATTTTCCGGAGGAGCCGCCTTTTTTTCTAAGGTAGCCATATCAGGTAACAGCATCGCCTCAATGAGTGCCAGGTCCCACATTGTCCAGCTATCACCGGCACTCACTTCCGCCCAGCGACGGGCCAGTATCTCACTTACCGGATGGTCTATGGTATTCAACTTCTGCAACGACTCCTGATGATTAAACTGGAGGGTACGGGCTGTACTGGCTGGCATCACATAGAGTTCTAGCTTCTCATTGGCTAACAGACAGTCCATACCGTTAAGATCGTTACGTACGTTGAACTCGTTCTTGTTCCAGATACCGGACACGGGGTCGTAGAACATACCCAGCATGTATACCTTGATCCTACTGGCGAGCACGGGACGTTTTTCCAAGGCGGCTGCTACATTGGTCACTGCCCCCAGGCAGGCAACGCTGAGTTTTGTACCATCCGACATCTTATCGGCCTGTTCTATGATAAAGTCAACTGCCGGAGCATCCGGGATCGGCGCACCCTTATAGTAACCCCAGGCATAGCCCAGCATTCGGTTAGCCCCGAGTGGATGGGGGATCTCTTCCATTTCCAATTCCTTTAGCAGTTCTTCATTCAAGGCCTGGCTGATACCCACTGTATTGATATCTTCGGTAGGATAAATGTGCCACAGGGAATCTGTAAGAAGCTGGGCATTGTTAAAGTGGGCCGATGACACCCCCAGAACCTCAAACTCATCGGCCAGTGCTGCCCTTACGATCGCATAGAGGTCATCCATCTCGTTCCCGGTATCGGCATCAATGATTAGCGGAACAGGCTGCACCTTCAGGGCGCAGCTAAGTATCAGCAGAGAAAATAACAGTGTACATCGTTTGAGAATACGAATCATGTAGATTATGTATTTAGCGGTACGACCAGGTGCAAATTTTACGACTGAAAATTAAGCAATGCCCTGCTAAATTCTGATGCTACTCCCAAAAAATCGTGCTTTACCTACAGATTTCCAACCGTACATACGTCTCCCCTCTGACTTCATGCCAACTCACTACAAGCATCTGATTAATTCCGTGAGCTTTTCCACTTCCTGGGGCGCGTTGAAGCAGTGGGGCGACAGGCGAATTGCCCGGTCTATGCCTTTCTTCTCAAAATCTAACTGTGCCGAAGTTTTCTGCACTACTGGGCTTTGTTTCAACGATTCTTTGCTTTCTAGAATGGTAAGGCCTGGCAAAGTAATAATCAACATTGAGTTGTTCAGCCACATACTTATGGGCGGCAAATTCTTTCCCATTATCAGCTGTGATAGTTTTGATATAGGGCGCCCAGTCCCGGAGTTCTTCCACAATGGCTTGCCCAACGGTCTGTGCTTGTTTTGAGGCCACTTTGCTCATTTTCAGCATTCCGGAAGCCCTGTCGTTAATGGTCAGCATGGCTTGCTGGTGGTTTTTACCGATGATCAGGTCTACTTCCAGGTCACCAAACCGCTTTCTTTTCTCAACAATTTCCGGGCGTTTTTCTATGCTTGTACGGTCTTTAATGATGCCGCGCTTATCCTTGAGATGGCCTCGCTTCCGATATTTCCTGCCTTGATGCCTTAGGTGGGAATGCAGGTTGCCTTTTTGCTTTTTATCTTGCCAGACGTACTGGTAGATGCGCTCGTGGGAAACATAATCTTTTCCTTGTTTGCTCAAAGTCCCCACGACTTGCTCGGGGCTATAATCCTGCTTGAGCAAGGCCTCAACATTTGCTTTGACCTGGTCGGTAAACCGTACCTTTTTAGGCTTTTGCTTATGTCGGCGGTCTGTTTTTCGTTGGGCCAAATCAGAGCGGTATTCCCCGCTTCGGGCATCGGCATTGCGTTTTAATTCCCGGCTCACAACAGACTTGTCTTTAGCGATTGTGGCAGCGATGGCAGATTGTGAATAGCCATTTTTGAGCATACTTGAGATTGTGTATCTTTGCGCTACGGTAAGGTGTACCATTTGCAACTTTATTTTTAGCGATTTGAGGGGGCAAAATAACCCTTTCCCATCAAAACCAGAAGGAGGTATTTTTTAGGCAGCATTGAATTAATAACCTACCCATGTTCGGTACCTACACCGACTGTAATAAGCTGGTGAGGGCATCAGCTTCGGGTACAATTAAATTTCAATGCTCCCTAAAATGAATTAGATTAGTAGATAAATCATAATCAACAGCAAGCCAACTATTGGAAAACACCAGATCATCATTAGTTTTTTGGTGAAACTCTTCTCTTTATGAATGGCTTTTATCCCAATAACATCATATAAAAAGGCAATTATAAATTCCATATTCTATCTTTTAAGTTCAATTTAATCCGTGAGTAGTGATAAGCGGTTTTCAAATTACCGATAACGTCCAGGGTATAAAGCGTAGTCAGGGTTGGCCGGAACTTGGGGACTATGCTTTAAGACCCAATGTGTGCGCCTTGAATGGTGAATATAGCTCATGAATTTGAGCGTTCCAAAGGGTGAAAGCCGCTGTGACACAGTTCCGTAGGCGGGGGAGTCGTTACCCCAAGCCATGCAAGTGGCCAGGTTGTCAGAGGTAACTCTGGAACTGAAGTAATCAGACGGCAGCGGCCGAGCGGCCAAACTGCGATGTCTGTACTGACGACCATTCCATGGCGGACAGTAACTACATACCGAGGCTATTAGGTCTAGACCCCGTCTGGCGACCCCGTCTGGGTGACCCCGTCTCGGTGACCCCGTCGGATGAGGTAACACATGCTGCCGAAGTCTAACTCCTCGCAAGAGGCCAGTACTGCGTCGCGGTGGCCGAAATAGTAGATATAGCAGCGATAGGAACAAGCCGGCCCAGGATATTCATCTTACCGAGGGAGGTCTCATTTATCCATAACAGATAAATGAGGAGTCACAGCGTTGGCTGCCTACAGAGGCCATAGTACTCAGGGGAAATGAGCTTTCACCGAAAGGATAAAGGCAGAGGCCTCACAGAACTGGGGAAGGGCTGGGAGCCCTCGGCTGAACGCATGGTGAAGCGAAAATTTGATAAGGAGCCTTTGTGTAGCCTTGTCTTAAAAGTAGTGAAAAGAGATTGTCGGTGTAAAGAGCGACGATTTTATGCTTTGTGAACTGCTCGGTACGAGAACCGTACGACTAGTGGTGTGTGAAGGCTGAAGTAGAGAACGATCGCAGTGGCGAACCGCACCTTTGCCTTTTGGGTAGGTTTAAATGTCAACTCCTACTTTTCCCTACACGATTAGCTCTTATTATTTAGAGGTGTAACCACCATCAATAACTAATTCACTTCCGGTAACAAATTTTGATTCATCAGATACAAGATAAAGTACTCCATATGCAATATCAATTGATTCGCCAACTTGTCCAATTGGATGAAGGCTATCAAGATGCTCTCTGAATGCCTTAACTCCATCCGGTGAATCTTCAGCAAGTTTTTGGACGAGTGGTGTCC
>CAZZGE010000043.1:0-27531 GCA_964653665.1 uncultured Porifericola sp.
AGCCGCAGTACCCGTGTACACGAAAAAGCTCGCGAAAACCTCCGGGCTCTGCGAAGGGGTGACTAATTCCGATAGTACTTTATTTTTTGCATCTGTGTGTGGGTGACTTTTTCGGCATTATGCTGCATATTGCTATGCATAAACTAACTACAGTACATGAAAAATATCACAATTTCGCTCACACTATTGATGTTAGTATTTGCTTGTAATTCCTCGCCCCAGGAACAGGCATCAATTACCCTCACCCAACTTGAAACCAACATCAAAGCAGAGTTTGACCGGACAGATGGCGACTTCGCGATTGCTTTCAAAAACCTGCAGGCACCACAGGAAAAACTGCTGATCAACGCTCACAAAAGTTTCCATGCCGCCAGTACCATGAAAACCCCGGTGCTGATGGAAGTCTACAAACAAGCTGCGGCCGGTAAATTTTCCTTGGACGATTCACTGACCGTTAAAAATGAATTTAAAAGCATCGTAGACAGCAGCCTCTATGCCCTCAGCCCGGAAGATGATTCCTACAGTCTTCTCTACGAGCAGATCGGACAGCCCCAAAGCATCCGCGATCTATCGTACAATATGATCATTGCCAGCAGTAATCTGGCGACCAACATCGTGATAGAACTGGTAGGTGCCGATAACGTTACGCAAACCCTCCGTGACATGGGTGCCAGCGATATAGAAGTACTGCGCGGCGTGGAAGATATCAAAGCTTACCGGGCTGGACTGAGTAACAGTACAACCGCCTACGACCTGATGCTGATGTTTGAACAGATCGCCCGGGGTGAGGCTGTCAACGAGGAGGCTAGCCAAAAAATGATTGACATCCTGCTGGATCAGAAATTCAACAAGATAATCCCCACTAAGCTCCCTGACAGTGTCAAAGTCGCACACAAGACTGGCTGGATCACGGGTCTGCACCACGACTCCGGCATTGTTTTCCTGCCCGATGGTCGTAAGTATGCACTGGTGCTGCTCTCTAAAAATCTTTCAGACGAAGATGCCGGAGTAGAAACACTGGCTACTGTATCCAAGATGGTATACGACTACATGAACCAATAACACTATGCAGGTTTGCTTAAAATGGTGGGGGGTATAATCACTATTTGCGGTACTCTGAACCTTTAGCAAGCACTGCCGCGCTGCAATGATGATACTGCTATTTATCAATCTGAATCTGGAAGAATCAGTAGATATGGTTAATGCCCCCAAGAGGCTGGATCATTAGGTAAAGCTGACCGTTTATGAAAATACTGGTCACAAGTCATGGAGCAAGCCCGTGGTGATCCGGTGATGCAGGCCAAAAAGGGTTTTATTCGGGAGCATAATATGATGGTGTTCCGCTTTCACGATTACTGTCACCGTACCGGGCCAGACGGTATTTTTGAAGGTGTGGTAGATGCTTTTGGCTGGTAGGTCTATCGGAAGGGAACTCATTAGCTTTTTGATATCCCTGCTACGAATCTGGATCAACTTGCCCGTGACCTTCAGCTAAAGTTCAGCACCAGCATAGTACACGTTGTAGGCTCGCGCGACATGAGCATTTCCAGGGTGGGCATCTTACCCGGCGCCTACGGGATGCAAGCCCAGATAGCTATGCTATGGGAAAATGCGCTGAACGTACTCATCGTGGGCGAGAGTACCGGGTGGAAAACCGTAGAATATGTGCACGACGGCATAGATGCTGGTATCCAGAAGGCCCTGATTGGAATGAGACACACCGATTCCGAAGAAGCCGGTATGGAAAATTATGCCAATCTTTGTGACAGCCGGTAACCCTCTCTGGTCACCGAAATAGATTTGCTGAGATAACTGTTTTTTATCTCCTGGTCCATGCAAAGCAGGATGTAAGGTGACGGGACTAAGACACGAAGTATTAAGCCAGAATGTGTGCTGTTCTGTGTGCTTGGCCTTTGTTTCGTATTTTGTGATACTACAACAATCAACACCATCATATGAAAAATTTTGCCAGTGCTGATATAAACTCCCTGCCAATCACCTGTTTTTCACTCCTGCTGCTCTCATCTGTATAGCTAGGCTGCAGCTCACAGAGTGCGCCTTACGAAGATAAAATCATCATGACGATCTTTGCCCATCCGGACGATGAAATCACCGTAGCCCCTATTCTGAGTCGCTATGCCCGGGAAGGAGCGAGAATTTACGCAGTCTGCGTCACGGATGGCCGTTACGGACAGGGCTTCTCCGGTCTACCAGCTGGCGATGAACTGGTAGCCGTATGCAAAAAAGAATTTAACTGCGCTACTGAGAAGCTTGGCGCCGAACTAATCTGGCTGGGTTATCATGATCAGCTTCGTCTCAGAGAAGGTGATGATGGCCACGTACCGCTGGCTTGTAAACTGGTACGCGAAGTAGACAGCCTGGTAACCGCGTTACAGCCCGATGTGCCGATTACCTGGGGGCCCGATGGTGGTAGCAACCATATGGACCACAGACTGGTGGCGCTACCGTAAAGCAGGTATACGCTCGCAAAAGCTGGAAAAAGCCCGGCGCACTTTACTTCTATGCAGCCCCGGCACAACTTATTGATGACGAAGACAGCCAGTTGCTTAGGGGTGTAGATGAGAAATACCTAACTACACAGACAAGGACCTGAAAAATACTATGCAGGCACTGTACTGCTATGAGAGCCAGTATCAGCGAGAACAAATGGAGCTTCGTCGTGAGTACCTGGAAAATTTTACGCGGAAAGTTTTTCTAAGACCATTCACGGGAGCTATTGGTATACAAACCGACCTGTTTGAGTAAGGCTACCCTAAGCCACATGGGCCGATAAGTGACTGGTTTGAATATGTGATTAATCAAGCTCCGGTAGAGACCAGTCAACTATTTTCCCTATGCTATCTGCCCAAAATTAAGATAGTCTTATTTATCTCAAACGAATGATCCATCAATTGTGAGTCCGAGTACTCAGCACGGAACCATAGCTACCTAATTGTACTTAGAATAATGAGCATTGCATTTGATAATTCTCAAAGCTGTTATGGGAATGACAAAAAGATCAGAGCAAGAAAAGAGCAGACAGGAAGTCTTAAAATCGTATTCTATCCTGGATACTCTTCCGGATGAAGACTATGATAATCTCACCGCCATTGCCTCAGAAATCTGTGGCACACCTATCTCCCTCATCTCTCTGCTGGATAATGACCGGCAGTGGTTCAAATCGCATCACGGGCTGGAAATTAGCGAGACTCCAATAGAATATTCGTTCTGTGCACATGCGATTTACGAGCCTGAAAAGCTTTTTGTAATAGAGGACGCCCGACTTGACGAGCGCTTTCGTGATAATCCCCTGGTATCGGGGGAGCCCTACATTGCATTTTAGCAGGCATCCCCTTGATGAGCGAGCAGGGACGCCCGCTTGGCACGCTGTGCGTGATAGACCGCCAGCCACGCAAACTAAGCGAGAGCCAGAAGCAATCTCTGGAAGCACTTTCCCAGCAGGTCATGAAGCTGCTGGAGTTACGCAGGCATAAACACGAACTTAAGAAGACCAACCAACTGCTAGAAGAAAAGAACAAGATGCTGCAAAAATTTGCCGCACTGGCTGCTACTGATATTAAATCTCCGCTCAATAATATCAAAAATGCCTATCTGTCCTTTTTGGAAAAATATCGGGAGCAGTTAGACAAACAGTGGCTCAAGATGTTGGTAGGCATTTATGAAGCCACACGCAAACTAACCAGCCTGGTGGATGGGCTAAAAACAAGCAGCCGGGACGAAAGAACCATAAACAACAGAAAAACCACAATAGATCTTCAGGATATACTGGAGGATATCAACAAGCTATTTCCTACTACAGAAGACTACAAGCTGCACTTTTTTTTCGGAAACGACAGGATTTATACCAACAGGGTGGCCCTACTGCAAATACTGATTAACCTGATCTCTAATGCGATTAATTACAATGATAAAGTCATCGCTGAGGTAGAGATTGGCAGTCGGGAGGATGAGCGCTTTTATGAGTTTTTTGTCTCCGATAATGGCCCGGGCATCGGATCAGAAGACAGAGAGCGCATCTTTGAAATGTTCACGGTACTACAACCGGTAGATCGCTACGGAGAGTACGGAACTGGCATTGGGCTGGCCACTGTCAAAAAACTGGTAGAAGAACTAGGCGGAGACATTGAGGTAGATGCTGATTCGGGCGTTGGTTCTATTTTTACCTTTTCGCTGGCGAAGTAGCCGCTACCTCAGATGATTTTATAGGAGTCTGACAACCTGAGTCCTACCCGGCATCATCCACCCGACTACTTTCCTTAGCTATACCTCAAATCCTTTACGATAGGTTCTGCCCACAAACTGGTTCGCGTCTACCAGGTTGGTAATTTTCATATTTTCACCGTCCCAGAGCAGCTTTTTGCGTCCGTAATATTCCACTTTTCCCTGACCCTTTTCTTTCCTCAGCATGTAGCTGCGAATGGCCAGATTACCCATCAGTACAGTTTCTGTCATAGGGCCAGCGTAGTCAAAGGAAGAGGTTAGGGCCTGATGCTCCTTGCTGTCAAAGCCAGCTTTGCAGGCATCTACCCACATACGCTGATGACCATATTCCGGCTCTTCGCTGTCTTCCACCTCTGGTCCAAACTCCTTCGTACCATCGTTCATGTAGAGCTTGGGCATCAGCGGAGAGCTGTCGTTGATATTGGTAGAGATAATGCCTTTTTCCCCGATGATAAGTACACCGTTGGTACTGTTCGCTCCTCCAATATCGTTGTCAGCAGGAATAATCTCAGGGTGTGCTGGGCGGATACCACCATCGCTCCAGGTCATCTCCATAGGGGACTGACTCTTTTCGGTAGCATTGAAGTGCAGCGTAATGAAGGAGGAAGGTGGGCAACCTTTCGGGTAATAGTCGGGCGTCCACATCTGCGAGTAAATAGAACTGACACTGCACTCAGCATCCGTAGGGTACATGAGTCCGAGTGTCCGGAAGGGAATGTCTATCAGGTGGCAGCCTACATCGCCCAGGGCTCCGGTGCCATAGTCCCACCAGCCCCGCCAGTTAAAGGGATGCAGGTTAGGTGTGTAGGGCATGTGCTCAGCGGGTCCGAGCCATAAGTCCCAGCGTAGATCTTTAGGCTTCAGGCTCTCGTCAGGCTTGGGCATAGGCACCCCCTGCGGCCATACCGGACAGTTAGTCCAGACCTGTACCTTGGAGATCTTGCCCAGTTTACCAGAATCCACCCATTTCTGGACTATACCCAGCAGTGGATTTGAGCCTCCCTAGTTGCCCATCTGGCTCACGATCTTGTTTTCGCGGGCCATTTGGGTCAGCATCCGGGCTTCGCGGATATTATGAGTCATGGGCTTTTGTACATATACATGTTTACCTCGCTCCATGGCGAAGGCAGCTGCCGGCCCGTGGACATGGTCAGGCGTGGAAATAGTGACAGCGTCAATGTTTTTTTCTTTGTCGAGCATTTCCCGGTAGTCGGCATATCGCTTTGCCTTAGGAAAATTCTCCACGGAAGTGAAGGCTGATCCGGAAAAATCCACATCGCAGAGAGCTACTACATTTTCCCGCCCCCTTACGGAAGCACTCAGAATGTCGCTACGCCCCTTGCCTCCGGCACCGATGGCTGCCAGGTTGAGCTTGTCGCTGGGCGCCGTAAAGCCGGTTCCTTCCAGCACGTGCCGGGGCACCAGAAAAAAGGAGGAGGCCATAGCACTGTTTTTGATAAATGTGCGGCGAGAACTGTCAGCCTGATTGGTTTGCTTGTCTTTCATGGTGTTAGGTTGTTTAGGGTACTGGTCCTTCCTACAAGATGCTAAAAGCTTTTCTGATTACCCACCTAAATGAGCATGGTAGGCGTATACTTCTCCCTCTCAGGTATCAGAACACCTTTCTCGTATTTGCAATGCATAAATAAGCCTGTAGCAGCTTGTGCCCGTTACAAATATTCGTACTTATGTGCTACGCTCGAGAAGGTCAGGTGAATAATTTAGCAGTAATGCCTTGTACAGTGTACAGAAGAAAGATAGTCGGAGGTACACGCTTCGCTTGAAAAAATGGTAGATATAAGTACAGATAAAAAAATTAGCACGCACTCCCGACCTTTGGTTTGTCAGCGAACCAAGCGATTAATCCTGTGGTATTATTCAGTTATATAATTAAGAAAAGAGAGCAGAAATATTAGCTTATGGCACTGATTAACAATTCTTACCTATTATTTTTGGTATGTATCACTATACCATTTTTCTTTTTTTACACAATCATGTATACATACCCGATTCCTTAGGACCTAATTTGGTCACTGCTTAGGGTAGTGATGCGCTTCTGTAGATGGTCTTGCAGTACACCGATTTACTGAAGAATCTGTGTAGTATCTTCCCTTAGTGCTTCCTGTTCAGCACCTGACTTCATTTTCTGTCGAACCATATACATCTCCTAGTAAAAATGCTCCAGGCCTAACAAAACAAACATTGTTTTAGCTTTATGCATCACATCGCTGATTAATTTATGATCCTGCGTATTTATAGCTTTTTCGTAATTCTGCTTACACGTTTTTATATTTTTGACAGACATCTGGCAAAACTTGATCTGCTTGGCCACTTGAGCAAAATTTGACTCGGCTCCGGCAAAGTCAGGTTCAGTGTCGCGTTGCTGATTACCTGGAGCATTAGAGGGTGCTGTTTCAGTAGATTCGGCCTCAATATCACCGCCGGTATAGCGCGCAATTTTTTCCAGCAGCTTGTTTGGATCAAACGGTTTGGTCAGGACATCACTGAAGCCCGTGTGGTTGTCAATCACTCTGGTGTCAGCCGTAAGTGCCAGGATAGGTACGTTGGCATTGTGCCCATCCATCGCCCGGATTTTTTTTTTACAGCTTCGTAGCCATCCATTTCGGGCATACGAATGTCCATTATGATCGGGTCATAGTCTTTTTTGACGGCCATTTCTACTGCTTCCTTACCGTTGGTAACCTCATCTGCACTGATATGCTGCCACTTGTCAAAATACTGCTGAACTACCATTCGGTTGATAGCGACGTCTTCTACCAGTAATATGCTAAGCATTAGAATATATTTTATTCGCTGACGACCGCTTTCCGATTGGCTGAGCGGTCAACGGGTTAGCAAAATTACCCAGCTGCTGCCCTAGGGTAAAGTAGAATTCAGAACCGTTATTTTCTGAGCTCTTAACCTTTTTGAGGGCGCTAATATCCTGAATATTGCCGTACCAGATAGTTTCTCCTTTCTCCGTTTGCATGGCACGAGAGTCGAGCTTGATCCACCTGAACTGATCCGTTTGATAGGTATGTATCCTATACTCAAAGCGAAAGCTTTCCTGATTCTGAGCAGACTCATCACTGATCTTTTCATAAGTGTGACAATCTTCTTCAGTCATCAGCAACCTGATCAGGTCAGCATTCTCGTACAATTGCTCCCGGGTAAGCTCAAAGATAGGCTCACAGTTTCTGTCACCGGTAGCGTAACCTACCGACCAAATACGCAGGCTCTCTTTGGTTTCTTTTTGATCCAGAATCTCTGCAACATACTTTTTCAGTGCCTCTAATGCTTCACGATCACGAAAGAAGCCGGTAACGCCAATCAGTACGGTCTTGAACAGTTCACCCAACTCTATGGGTATTTTTTGTATGTGATCCCGGTATTCGTTAATATTATTGGGCTTGAGGGTCTCCAGGCGGTGCTCTATCTTTCTGCGAATTGCCTCCTCTATTCAACACTTTGTGGTTATCCAGGTAGTGGCTGATTTCGTCACCCATCTGCTCAGCTAAAAGTACTTTGTCGTATGCCCCAGCCTTGATCACCGAGGATGGCATACGCTGGTGCTGGGCTTTACAACCTGCTGTACCATCCGAGCCCGCTCCCGAGAGAATGATCCCAATAGCAAAATTACAGTACTCCCTAGCGAGTGACTTAAAAAAACTGATCTACTGACGGTACTGAGTGCTTGTCACGCTGATGCCGGGTCAGTTGAATGGTGCTGTTTTTTACGGCCATCTCATGCTCAGGGGGCGTCATATAGATGGTACGGGAGGTAATTTTATCACCATCTCCCGCTTTTACTACCTGCCAACGAAAGGTGCGGGAAAGCAGATCTACCGTCTGGCTTTTGTGATCAGGGCTCAAATGCTACGCAGAGATGACTGCAAAATTATCACCTTTTTTGCGGAGGTGAGCTATCAGTTTGGTTAAAGCATCTAAGCCACCAGCAGATGCCCCTACTCCAACGACAAATAACTTGTGATTTTTTTGCGGTGTAGTGCTCATATGTTGTGCAGCTTAACAGTAGTAAACTATTCATTTTATCAACTTTGTAAAAGCATTGAATTGAGTAATCTTTACTAAATTATTCGCCTGATATTTAAAAAAAAACGGGAAATAAGTACTGCATCTGTATCAGGAACTATGGTCGATCAACTTTTTAACATGCAAACTATAGGACATGACACATGCCAGCGAAAAAGGATGAGATAAGGAGCTTACCAGCAACGGTATACCTGACTTGGAGTTATAGAGTCCAGAAGTACTGAATGACCCTTCAACAGAGTAATTACGGCAGCTTGGTCATGAGGTGAGAAACCAGTACCTGTACGGAAGGAGGACACTCATGCTCTTGGTACGATTGATTGTTAGGAATGACCAGATCAGCCCGATGACGATAAGGCTCAATGTACTTTTCGTAGGCAGGGGCCACATGATGCACGTATTTATACAGTATGTCTTCCAGTGGATACCCTCTCTCGCGGCTGTCACGGCTGATGCGCCGGTGAAACTTGAGGTGCTCCTTGACATCTATGAATACCTTCAGATCCAGTAGCCGGTTGACATCAGGGAAATGGAAGACAAAAATACCTTCCACTACAATAACCGGCGCTGGCCGAAAGGTTAGGAGGCGCCCTTCTTTGGTAGGGTTGTTAAAAGTGTACTCCCGCCGCTCCACCGTCTTGCCCTGCTTCAGGGCCTGCAGGTCGGTGGCAAAGGTATCTGCTTCTATAACCTCTGGTTCGTCAAAGTTAAAGTACCGGTTTTCTTCCGAGCTGTTGGTAACCCGGTCGCGGTAATAGTTGTCCTGCGATAGCAGACAGAGATCCTGGTCGTCAAACTCCTGCTGTAGCCACTTTAAAACCTTAGTCTTTCCTGAACCACTTCCTCCACAAATACCTACAACGAAAGGCGCTTTCATTATTATCGTAATTATTTTCTGAGAAAATCTACCAGTTTGCGAATCGCCCGTCCCCGGTGACTGATTTTATTTTTTTCCTGCATATTCATCTGGGCAAAAGTACGGTCGTAGCCTTCTGGCATAAACAGCGGATCGTAGCCAAAACCTTCATCGCCAGTCGGTTGGTCTACGATCTGCCCCTCCACCACTCCCTCAAACTGGTGCATGGTACCATCCATGAGCAGGGTAATCACGGTACGAAACCGGGCGCTGCGGTGCTCTTGCCCCTGTAACGCAGACAGTAATTTCTTCATGTTATCGTCGCTGCTACGCTGCGGACCGGCGTAACGAGCCGAATACACACCCGGAGCATTATCCAGGGCCTCCACTTCCAGACCGGTATCATCTGCAAAGCAGTTAACGCCGTAATGATCAAAGACGTAACGGGCTTTCTGCGCAGAATTTCCTTCCAGCGTATCCTGCGTTTCGGCCAGTTCTTCCGCACAGCCGATCTCCTGCAGACTCAGTATCTCAAAGTCTTTGCCCAGCAGTTGCTGTATTTCCTGTACCTTGTTCGGGTTGTTGGTGGCAAAACAGATTTTCATCAGCGACCTAGTTTACAGCTTCTACTTCCAGGTCAAAGCGCAGTATGGAATAAGTACCCAGGCCAGCCTGTCCGGGCACTATGCCCTGGCCAATGAGGTCAGAAACGACCACAAATGGCATAGCATAATAGTTAGGGCCGTAAGCTTCGTCAGCTGGCATAATAGCGACGCCCTCTTCAGCCTGGCTCATCGCTGAGAGTGCTGTTTTAAACCCGCTGATCACCCGATCCTCGTTCATATTGACCCGGAAGGGCGTAGGGCTGTCTACATTACTATCGAACTCAGTGCCGTCCATTAGAGAGCCAGTATACCTGACACGCACTGCATTATTAGGCCCTACCTCAGGCTCTTCTCCTTCCTGGGTCTGAAAGTAGTAGACACCCCCTTCCAGGCTATCGGCTGGTTCCAGGTTGCTATCGGCCAGGTAGGCTTTGATCTGCGCATCCTGCCGCAGCGCAAATTCACCCGGACTAAGCACCTCAGCCATTTCCAACTTTAGTATCATCGCACTGAAGGAAGGGAAGACATTGGGCAGTTCGTAGTTGACAAAGGCACGGTTAAACGGAAGAAAGACCCGTACCTCTTCTCCGGCACGCATATTTCCCAAGATTTCATAGAGTGCAATGGGCAGCACTACCCTGCCCTCTATGTAGGGTATAGTTTCAGGCTCATCTCTATCGGCGCTGCTGGTCCGCTCTACCAACTCACCCTCCAGGGTCTGCATTTCGTAGTAAGCGAGGATGATGTCTTCTTGCTCCGGCGCCTGACCCGAGGGGTTCTCGGTGACCTGTTCCAGGTAATAGCCATTGGTAGCAGTAGCGTCAATACTGTTATCGGCCAGGTAGATTTCTATTTCCTCCACCTGCTCGTTGATTCTTCTTTCAAAGTCAGCACTGGGATCTTCATCATCGTTGCAGGCCAACAGTGGGAGAAGCGACAGGAAAAGCAGTGGTAGTTGTCTGAGTTTCATAATGCATGAATGTAAAAAATCCGACATGGTATGCCGGATTTTGATTTTCACAAAACGATTAATGGCTAGCTTGACGCCTGCTTGACATCTACCAGTTCCACATCAAATACCAGGATAGAGTTTTCTTTGATGATGTCACCACGGGCCTGGGGACCATAGGCCAGAGGAGAGGGAATGTATAGGGTAGCCTCCCCTCCCTTCTGAAGTAGTGCAATGCCTTCATCCCATCCGGGAATGACCATGCCTTGACCGATAGGGAACGCCAGTGGTTCGCCTCTGTCGTAGCTGGAGTCAAATTGCTCGCCGTTGAGCAACTTTCCTGTATAGTGCACATACACGGTATCCCCGGCTGAGGGGCTAGGTCCGGTACCTTCCTGTTGTATTGTGTAACGCAGTCCTGAAGCGGTAGTCTGGGCATCAATGTTATTATCGCTGAGATAAGTCTCAATCTTTGTACTATCAATAGACATCTGCTCTGTCTGCTGGGCCAGCATATCTTCCTGTTGCTTCCTCATCATTTCCATCTGGTAGGCCTGGAAGTCTTCTTCTGTCATGACATCTTCTACACCGATATTAAAGGTGATATCACTTTCCGGGCTGATGAAGTCAGGCACCTGGGTATTAAAGGTATTTACGAATACATCTTCTGCATTAATTTTAAAGATGACGCTATCTCCTCCCTGCAGCATGTTGAAGCCTTCCTGAATTGGCCCCTGGGAAGTCGTATCTATCTGAACGGGCACGGGTCCTCCCTGCATATCGGTGCTGAACAGCAGGGAGTCGTCGGCTGTTACGTAGGCCATATTCAGCAGCAAAATCTGTCCTATCTCAGGTACATTACCGTCACCTTCCTCTACAAAGCTGAATTGCAAGCCCGACTCAGTGCTTTCAAATGTATTCTCACTGCCTGTATTGCAAGCAGACAGCATGATAGCAGTAGTAAATACTGCCAGGATGACCAAATTTTTTAGTTTCATGTTAGGTAAAGTTCTTGTTTTTTCTGATTCTTTTGTAGTTGCGTTTCATACTGAGAAAGTATTTTTAAAAATTTATTTACTGTCTCCTGCATGTTTAAATTTGAAATACCACCGGCTGCATTCTTGTGTCCACCTCCTGCGAAGTGTTCTGCGGCCAGTTCGTTAACAGCAAAGTCTCCTACCGAACGAAATGACAGTTTTACTACCTCTTCCCGCTCAATAATGATAGCTGCCATCGTAATGCCTCTGACAGAGAGCGCATAGTTGACCAATCCTTCGGTGTCACCGGTCTGGGAGCTGAATTTTTGCAGATCTTCGGCAGAAATAGCAAAGTAGGCGGTCTTGTACTGTTCCAGTACTTCCAGGCGTTCACTGAAGGCAAAACCCATGAAGCGGAGCCGACTGAGCGAGTTATTGTCGTAGATAAGTTTGCTTACCTTGGCAACATCTGCTCCCAGGTTGATAAGTTCGGCGACTACTTCATGAACGTGCTTGGTCGTGTTGGGATGGCGAAAAGAGCCTGTGTCTGTCATAATACCAGCGTAGAGCGCTTCCGCTGTACTTTTATCAAGAAGGTCACGTTCTTCTATGTCTACGAGCAATTGATAAACCAACTCACAGGTAGCTGCCGAGCTGGTATCCCATTCTTCATAGTCGGCAAAGTCTTCTTTGCCATGGTGATGATCTATCAGTATTTTTACTGCAGAAGCCTCGCGCAAGGACTTTTCCATTTTATCTGTCCTGTTAAGCGAACAAAAGTCTAGACAAAAAATGGCATCAGCTTCAGCAATGATGTCATCTCCGATATCTTTACTATCTTTGTATACGATTACTCCATCATTACCCTTCATCCAACTGAGAAATAGAGGATAGCTTGTGGGAGAAATCACCTGTACCTGATGGCCTTTTTTTTGTAATACGGCTGCCAGTGCCAGCGAGGAACCCAGTGCATCAGCATCTGGATTGATGTGTGGTACGATGACCATCCGCTGCGGCTTATTCAGTAACTGTATAAACGATCTAAGATTATGCATTATCATCAACTACCTTCAATGGCAGTTTTTGCTAAAAATTTACACTACAAAAGTGGAAATAAAATAGGTAAAAACAAAAGAATGGCCTGGCCTGAAACACAAGGTTATGATGACCTTATCATTTTAGTCATAAACGAATCATTTACCTGAATCTCAGGCAGCAGACCACCGTGTTTACTTTATTGCAACATTTATTCACAAAATCCTGAAAGACATCCGACGAAGCGAACTTATCTTTATGATCATCGTTTTAATTTTAAAAATCTAATAACATTTTCTTATGCAGACCTCTACGCCCAAAAATAACGTACACATTTACCTTGAGTCTAACCCTAACCCTAATTCACTGAAGTTTGTTACCAACCTGATGTTACTGCCTGAAGGTGAAAGCTTTGACTTTCCGGATGCAGAAAGCGCTGAGTATGCTCCACTGGCAAAGGAGTTGTTTGGCATAGACCATGTGAAGCGGGTATTTTATATGAGTAACTTTATTACTGTTACCAAAAGTGATGAGGTTGAGTGGTTAGAAATCCAGGATCGGGTGAAGAATCACATCAAAGAGTTTTTGGAAGACGGAAAGCCCATTCTGGTAAACGAAGCTGTTGCCAACGGTACTATCATAGACGAAAATGACAGTGAAACTGTCAAAAAAATTAAGGGGATTCTTGATGAGTACATTCGTCCGGCAGTAGAACAAGACGGCGGCGCTATCAGCTTTCACTCTTTTGAAGATGGCGTGGTAAAAGTGCTCTTACAAGGATCCTGCAGTGGCTGCCCTTCCTCTACCATTACCCTGAAGACTGGTATAGAGAACCTGCTCAAAACCATGCTTCCTAATGAGGTGAAAGAAGTAGAAGCAGAAGGTATCTAGTCTGGCACTTAGCTTTCATTCATTTTGCCCGGCTGAACCGGGCTTTTTTTTGTAATAACATCCCGTCTGAGTTTGGCTGTATTACCTTTTCATAAACTGGTCAGCAGCTTATCCGTGCGTACTCAGAACTAGCCGTATTGCTATAAAAAGTATACTTAGACTCAGGGCGATCGTACCATAAATTTTCAGCACTTTTTTCCGCGGACAATAATCACTCCACCACAGGGCCAACCAGGGTTTGTACAATCCTATAAGGGTCAGCAACCAGAAAAATCCAGCCAAGTAGATCAGTCCGTAAGAAAGGTTGTATGCGTAATTTTCCATATAAAAAAGCCTCTTAGAAGAGGCTTTCGTTTAATTTCACAATAATCAATGAGTCTTTCCGAGAGACTAACTACTACCATTACAGTGAACGTTTTGTTTCTCGCTCCTCAAATCCCTCGATCACATCTCCTTCTTTGATATCGTTGTAATTCTTAATACTGATACCACACTCATAGCCAGATCTTACTTCATTGACGTCGTCTTTTTCACGTTTCAACTGATTGATTTCGCCAGTGTAAGCTACAATACCATCACGTACCAGGCGTATCTTGTTATTTCGCTTAATGATACCGTCGGTAACATAGCATCCTGCAACGGTACCAATTTTAGAAATTTTGAATACCCTGCGTACTTCCACATTACCAGTGATTACCTCTTCTACCGTTGGTGCTAGCATACCTTCCATGGCATCTTTAATCTCGTTGATCGCATCGTAGATGATAGAGTAAAGGCGGATCTCGATTTCCTCCTTCTCTGCTAGCTGGCGGGCACTGGACGAAGGCCTGACTTGGAAGCCAACAATAATTGCATCGGAGGCGGAAGCCAGCAGCACATCGGACTCAGAAATTTGTCCTACGGCTTTGTGGATGATATTTATCTGAATCTCTTCAGTTGAAAGTTTGAGCATAGAGTCTGACAGAGCTTCCACAGATCCATCCACGTCACCTTTGACAATAACGTTGAGCTCTTTAAAGGAACCAATAGCTAGACGGCGTCCAATCTCATCCAGCGTAATATGTTTCTTGGTACGGAGGGACTGCTCACGTTGTATCTGCTCGCGCTTGTTGGCGATCTCGCGCGCTTCACGGTCAGACCTCATCACATTAAACTTATCGCCTGCCTGCGGTGCGCCGTCCAGTCCAAGCATTTGTACCGGCGTAGAGGGTTCTGCTACTTTCAGTTTTTTACCCCGGTGGTCAAACATGGCTTTCACTTTACCGTAGTAGGCTCCGGCAAGAATCACATCTCCTACCTTAAGTTCGCCCGCCTGTACCAGCAATGTTGTCACATAACCTCTACCTCTGTCCAGTGTAGACTCAATCACAGTACCTACTGCTGACTTACCCGGATTGGCCTTTAACTCAAGGAGTTCAGCTTCCAGCAATACTTTCTCTAACAGATCATCAATACCTTTTCCGGTTTTGGCCGAGATCTCCTGGCACTGGTACTTACCACCCCAGTCCTCCACGAGAATATTGATGTTAGCCAGTTCTTCACGGATTTTATCAGAATTAGCGGTAGGTTTGTCTACTTTATTAATAGCAATGACAATGGGTACTCCAGCTACCTGGGCGTGGTTGATCGCCTCTTTGGTTTGCGGCATCACGTTATCGTCAGCTGCCACTACTATAATCACGACATCTGTTACTTTGGCACCACGGGCTCGCATCGCAGTAAAGGCTTCGTGACCCGGAGTATCCAGAAAGGCTACTCGCTTGCCACTATCGGTCATTACATCATAAGCACCTATGTGCTGTGTAATACCTCCCGCTTCACCTTCAGTTACCTTGGCACTGCGGATGTAGTCCAGAAGAGAGGTCTTACCGTGGTCTACGTGCCCCATGATGGTAACGATGGGAGCTCGGTCTTTAAGATCTCCTTCGCTATCCTGTTCGGTATCTACAACAATTTCCTCTTCTGCATCAGAGAACTCTACGTCGTAGCCAAACTCATCAGAAATTACAGTAATGGTTTCTGCATCCAGGCGCTGGTTGATTGAAACAAACATACCCAGTGACATACAGGTAGAAATAACTTCGTTGACGCTGACATCCATCAGCGAAGCCAGGTCATTGGCTGAGATAAATTCAGTGACTCTCAGTGTGGTATCCTGCTCCTGCTCGGCAGCTTGTTGCTCGCGCTCCCGGCGGTCAGCACGACGACGTTCCTGACGGTTACGAGAAGACTTCTTTTTGCCTCCGCCACTGAGCTTGGCCAGTGTTTCCTTAATCTGCTCCTGTATCTCCTTTTCAGAAGGCTCCTCTTTCTTCGGTTTCTTTTTGTTACCTCCCCCCCGGCCTTTCTTATCTGCCTTACCGGCAGGTTTGCGAGAAGCAGGACTTGTCTGCTTATCCCCTTCCTGATTTTTGATACGGCGCCTGCGCTTTCTTTTCTTTTTATTTCCTCCTTCGTCAGAGGAAGCAACAGGTTTGGCCTTCTTTTTCCGTTCTTCGGGCAGGTCAATCTTACCGACCACGGTAAGGCCTTTCAGTTGGTCAGCCCGCGAGTCGATGCGACTTTCCTTTTCTGTTTCTGTTTTTTCCTCTTGTTGTTCAGGCTTCTTTTCAGCTTCGGTGGCAGCTGGCTCTTCCTGCTTTTTGTCAGCAGGGGTATCTTCCTGAGTGGTTTCAGCAGTCCTGGCTTGTTCAGGCTTTTCTTCTTCAGAAGCTTCGGAAGCCTTGCCTACAGGCTTTTTCTCTTCCTTTGTATCAGATTTTGCCTCATCAGTCTTGGGCTTCTCCTGGCTGGCCTCGGGCTTTTCTTTAGCTTCTTGCTTGGCAGCTGGAGCTTCCTCTTGGCTAACCTTGGCTGGCTTAGCCTTCTCTGCTTTTTTATCTTCAGCTGCTGGTGATTCAGCCTTTGGTCGGGCAGGTTTTTCTTCGGCTTTCTCTTTCTTCTCGGACTTAGCAGCCGTTCCTTTCTTTTTGCCCTGTAGGCTGTCGAGGTCTACTTTACCAATGACTTTGATGCCCTGCAGACGATGAGATATTTTCTCAGGCTCTTCTTTCTCCCTTTCTTTCCCGGCTGCTGCTGGCTTTTTCGTCTCTTCTTCAGCAGTAGAGAGACCTTTGATGAATAACTCTTCCTCATCCTGATCCTTTTGTCCTCCCTTTCTGGAAGAATCTATCACCAGATTATCCGAGTTTTTACTTCCAATGGTGAGACCCAAGGCTTCTTCTTTCTCCATTGCAGAAGACGCAAACTCCTTAGCGAGCATGTTGAACTGCTCGAGAGGTATCTTCGCATTGGGTTTATTTTCGACCTCAAAGCCTTTGCCAGCAAGATGCTCAGTAATTGTAGACAAGCCCACATTAAGCTTTCTCGCGACCTGGCTGAGTCTCATCATTTTTTCCTCTACCATACTCAAATATCTATTATTTTCTATACTTATATAAAAAAACTACTCGAATTCTTGTTTAAGAACCCTAATTATATCCTCAATAGTTTCCTCCTCCAAATCTGTTCTTCTTACCAGATCATCTTTGCTGAGGGTTAATACACTTTTGGCAGTATCCAATCCGATTCTTTTTAATTCGTCGATGACCCATCCTTCTATTTCATCGGAAAACTCTTCCAAATCTACATCTTCGTCATCATCCATACCGACATTATCGCGGAAAACATCAATTTCGTAGTCCACCAGGCGACTGGCCAGTTTAATATTCTGCCCCCCTTTACCGATGGCTAAAGATACCTGGTCGGGCTTCAAAAAAACTGAAACACGGCCGGTTTCCGGATCAATTTTGATGGTTGAGATTTTCGCCGGACTCAAGGCACGGGTAATGAAAAGCTCCAAGTTGTCAGTGTAGTTGATGACGTCAATATTTTCGTTCTGCAACTCACGGACAATACTATGAATACGCGAGCCTTTCATACCTACACAGGCTCCTACTGGATCAATGCGGTCGTCGTAGGATTCTACGGCTACTTTGGCTCTCTCACCGGGTTCACGTACGGTCTTACGGATGGTGATGAGTCCGTCGTACACTTCGGGCACCTCGCTCTCAAAGAGGCGCTCCAGAAACTTGGGAGCGGTCCGTGACATCACAATCCGGGGGTTACCGTTGACCATTTCTACCCGGTGTACGATAGCCCGTACAGAGTCACCTTTTCTGAATCGGTCTTTGTGAATCTGCTCAGATTTGGGCAGGATCAGTTCGTTAGCTTCTGCATCTATGAGCAGTATGTCACGACCGAGTATCTGGTAGACTTCACCGACAATAATTTCATCTACAAGCTCCTTATACTTGTTGAAAAGAATACCCTTCTCCAGGTCTTTGACCTTCTGAATCAGCGTTTGGCGGGCAGTCATTACGGCACGGCGACCAAAGTCATCTAGTTTGATCTCCTCAGCAACTTCCTCACCGATCTCAAAGTCAGGCTCAATCTCCCTCGCTTCCGAGAGGCTGATTTTATCGTGGTCCCAGATATCTTCAGAGTTATCGTCTACAATTTCTCTGAAGCGCCAGATCTCAAGGTCACCCTTGTCTGCGTTGATGATCACATCAAAGTTATCATCCACGCCGTATCTCTTCCGGATCATGGTTCGGAAAACATCCTCCAGTATGCGGATCATCGTAGGGCGGTCAATGTTTTTGCCCTTGGCAAAATCCGCAAATGATTCTATTAATGTTGCTGTATCCATCATTTGAATGAAGCTAAGACGTTAGTTTTTTTTATTTCCTGAAAAGGAATAAGTACTTCCTTTGTATTTCCCTTTTTCTTTCTTTGAGCTTCTTTTCCTTTGGGTTGCTCTTCAATGATAATATGCTCATCGCTTACTTCTTTCAGAGTGCCTTTATGTGTCACGTCATCCTGGGTGAGTACCTTTACTTTTCTACCCCTGTTTTTGTAGTACTGCCTCTGAAGTTTAAGAGGCAGATCCAATCCGGGGGAAGACACCTCCAGGGTGAAGCTGCCGCTGATCAGTCCTTCTTCTTCCAGCATACTTCCCAGCTTGCGGCTAATCTCAGCACAGGTATCAATGTTTACCCCTCCGTCACCGTCCAGGTGTACCAATACTTTTTGACTGTTCTTGGCATTGGGGATTACTACATCTACCAGAAATAGCAATTGATCACCCTTTTCTTCCAGTATTTTTTCTACGGCCTGCGTGATCCGGCTCTCTATTTTCATCTTTTTTTTGTAGTAATAAAAAAGAGGGGACGTCGGCCCCCTCTGTGTGTGTTTAAACTACGTTACAAAGGTATTTAAATTTCTTACTAAATCCAACATACAGCGAATAATGCCTTATTTGGATTATGATAATATACTGAAATAACATGCCAGGGTGAGAATAGATTCAGTGACCAATAGATTTTCAATGACAAACATATTTGTGTTCACATGCCGAACTTATCAGACAGAGAATACAATTATTCAGCTGTCAGTTGGTTAATTATTAGATTTGCATTTATCTTCTTTCACATACATATGATCAGCCGTTACTTTTCTATTGTTTTCATATGCTCATTGCTGATAACAGGGCTCTCCTGTAGCCAGGAGCAGGAACAGTCCTCCGACGCACAGCAACTGGATAAAAGCCTGCCCGAGATACGAGTACCAGGCTTTAACGCAGACTCAGCATATGCATTTATTGAGGAGCAGGTGGCCTTTGGCCCCCGGGTACCCAATACCAGCGCACACCGGGTTGCAGCTGATTTCTTGGTCAACAAGCTGGAATCCTACGAGGCTGACGTTCAGAGACAGGAATTTGAAGCTGAGGCTTACGATGGTACATTACTTTCTCTGCAAAATATCATTGCTTCCTATAACCTGGAACAGCGCAAGCGGATACTGCTGGCTGCCCACTGGGACACCCGTCCTTTTGCTGATAAAGACAATGAACGCCAGGAAGAACCCATAGCCGGAGCCAATGATGGCGGCAGCGGGGTGGGTGTATTACTGGAGATAGCGCGGCTGATGCAAAAGCAGGCCCCACAATTGGGGGTAGATATCATTCTGTTTGATGGTGAAGACTACGGTGAGCCGGATGGCTACGATAATAGTAGCGAGAGCAGTAACCAGGTGTGGTGGTGTCTGGGCTCGCAGCACTGGTCGGAGAACAAGCATCAAAAAAATTATATGGCTTATTACGGCATACTCCTGGATATGGTAGGCGCCCGAGATGCTAAGTTCTATCGGGAGGGTGTTTCCATGCGGGCAGCCCCTTCCATTGTCAAAAAAGTATGGGCACAGGCCCAGAAATTGGGACACGGCCGTAGCTTCATCTACGAAGACAGCCCCGAGATTGTAGACGATCATGTCTACGTAAACTACAGTGCCAAAATCCCGATGATAGATATCGTGGAGTACGCTCCCGGCACCGACACTTATTTTGCCGACTATCACCACACCCATAAAGATGACATGGATATCATCAGCAAGGAAACTTTACGAGCTGTAGGGGAAACGGTGGTAAACGTAATTTATCGGGAATAAGAAGCACAGGAAGCATTTGCCACTCGCGAGACGTCGAGCAGCGGTAAACTATATCTATCTACATCTGTTGCTTAAGCAGGTTGAGCAGGTACTCGCCGTAACCGCTTTTCATCTGCATAGCGGCCAGTTTCTCTAGTTGAGAAGCATTAATGAATTTCATGCGATAGGCTACTTCTTCAATACAGCCTACTTTGAGGCCTTGCCTTTTCTCCAGTACCTGTACAAAGTTTCCTGCCTGCATCAGTGAATCAAAAGTACCAGTATCCAACCAGGCAGTACCCCGGCTCAGCACACTTACTTTGAGTTTGCCTTTTTTTAAGTACTCTTTATTGACGTCTGTAATTTCGTACTCCCCTCTTGCACTGGGCTTAAGATTACGGGCAATGTCTATGACCTGATTATCGTAAAAGTAAACACCAGGTATGGCAAAATTGGATTTAGGTTGTTTGGGCTTCTCTTCTATGGAGATTACCTGCTGATTTTTGTCAAATTCTACCACGCCGTAACGCTCCGGATCATACACATGATAAGCATATACGATACCTCCGTCAGGATCAGCATTACGTTGCAGCAGCCGGGCTAAATCACTACCGTAAAAAATATTATCTCCCAGAATCAACGCTACTTTGTCACTACCTATGAAGTCTGCTCCAATGGTAAAGGCCTGGGCCAGTCCCTCGGGCTTCTCCTGCACAGCGTAACTAAAGTTACAGCCCAGATCGATACCATCGCCCAGTAGTTTCTGGAAATTGGGCATATCATGCGGAGTAGATATAATCAGAATATCCCGGATGCCAGCCATCAACAGGTTGGACAACGGGTAGTAAATCATTGGTTTATCGTACACTGGCATAAGTTGCTTACTTACAGACAGTGTGAGTGGATGCAAACGTGTACCTGAACCGCCGGCTAAAATGATCCCTTTCATATTTTTTATTGGTTTGAAACTTCGTAAAAATAAAAAATCTTCGAGCAGTAATGTTAATATGTAACTTTCTGCACATATCTACACCACCTGGGCAAATATATCCCCTCTAGCTACACGCCCAACCAATTTATCAATATCTTTACCAGTCCGGAAAATTAAGCTTATGCTCTGGAGAGAGGTCAAACTTTTGTTTCATAAAGAGATAATTCTGGAATGGCGACAGCGAAATGCACTCAATGGGATCATTCTCTATGTGGTGAGCGCCGTGTTCGTATGTTATCTGAGCTTTAACCTGCAAAGAGGTAGTCTGAAGGTAGTTACCTGGAACGCCCTTTTCTGGATTATTATGCTCTTCGTAGCGATCAATGCTATTGCCAAAAGTTTTATGCAGGAGCGCTTTGGCCGACAAATCTACTATTACACGATCAGTAGTCCGCAGGGAATCATCTTATCAAAAATAATTTACAATATTCTCTTGATGCTTTTACTGGCGTTTACCTGCCTGATTGTATATGCGGTAGTGCTGGGTAATCCGATTCAGGATTGGGGGCTGTTTGTACTAAATCTGCTTCTGGCATCCGTGGGGTTTTCAACGACGCTTACAATGGTTTCGGGCATCGCTTCCCGCACTAACAACAGCAGCACCCTGATGGCGATATTGGGGTTTCCGGTGATCATCCCCATGTTACTCATGGTGATTAGGGTATCCAAGAACGCAATAGACGGATTGGATTTGTCGGTGAGCTACGACGACCTGCTGGTGCTGGCAGCCATCAACCTGATCGTCGGCACAGTCTCGTACATTTTATTTCCTTATTTGTGGCGAAGCTAACTTATTTGCAACATATTTTGTTGCTCTGTTGAAAAATGGCTAAAGTAATGACACTATGAACTCACTCCTGAAAAAAAGCTGGTGGAAGGTACTGGCAGTGGCACTAATGGTATATACGATTACGGCCGGCCTGCTCTTCGAGGTACCGCGTCTGGCGATCCTCAACGAGACCATCCGTGTTTTATACTTCCATGTGCCCATGTGGTTTGGTATGATAATCCTTTTGACTGTGTCGGTAGCCTACTCCATCAAATACCTGGGAAACCCTTCCCAAAAATTTGACAATTACGCGCTGGAATTTGCCAATGCCGGTGTGGTATTTGGCGTACTGGGTCTCCTGTCAGGTGCCTTTTGGGCTAACTACACCTGGGGCTCTCCTTGGAGCAGTGACCCTAAGCAGAATGCTGCGGCTATCGCCATGCTAATCTACTTTGCCTACCTAATCCTTCGTAACTCACTGGAAGACGACCAACAGCGGGCCAAGATCAGCGCCATTTACAATATTTTTGCTTACGCCACACTCATCCCCCTACTGTTCATCCTTCCCCGCATGACCGACTCACTCCATCCTGGCAACGGGGGGAATCCCGGCTTCAATGCCTATGACCTGGACAGTAAGCTACGTCTGGTATTTTATCCTGCTGTGATAGGATGGACCCTGATGGGCGTATGGCTAACAAGTCAAAGAATACGTCTACGAGCTATTAATCAGAAACTAGATGAAAAATCTGAAGAACAATATGTACCGACTGGCCAGCATATTGATGAGCCTCGCCCTGCTAACAATGAGCAGTCTGCCTACTCTCGCTCAGTCAAGTGACAAGGTTGCTATGGCGGATGCCTTCCGAGCGGAGGGTAAAATTTATGTTGTCGTAGCTGTGATCCTGCTTATTTTCGCAGGCTTGGTTGTTTACATGGTCAGAATTGACCGTAAGGTAAAGCGGCTGGAACAAGAAATGAATCTAAAGTAGTTGGTCTTACAAACGCGTTAATAGCGACACCACTGGATGTCTCTCAGCAATTTATCAATTCAGTACATTCTGACTTCGTGGCTTCTATCCAGATTGCTTACGATCTGCATCTTTTCAGTTTGTAATTGTTGCGTTCAGGAAATTAAAATACACCGACTGCTGTTAGTTTAAAAGTTTTAAGTTCTTAGATTCGTAATTTAATACACGTTTACCAGCCATGAAGAAAACTCACATATATGGTATTGTAGTTATTGCCGTCTGTATCATGATCATCATGTCTACTGCCGGGGACGCTAGTACTTATGTTTCTTTTGAGGAAGCTAAGGAGTTGGCTACCGCAGGTGAAGACAAAAAGATACATGTAGTTGGTCAACTGCCAAAGGATCAGCAGGGTAACATTTATGGCATTCAACCTTCTGAAGATAAGCTTTCTTTTTCCTTTATTATGGTAGACGAAAATCAGGAAGAGCAGCGGGTTTTTTACAGTGAGCCGGTACCTGCCGACTTTACCCGCTCCGAGCAGGTGGTAGTCATCGGATCGTATCACAACGACGTCTTTGTGGCCGATCAAATCCTGATGAAATGCCCTTCCAAATACCAGGAAAACGAAATTAGCTAAGCCTATAAGTACTATAAATTATATTTTCAGGATACAAGAACGTGCTGGCAAAAAAGATTGTTAACAACGTACTTTAATACCTTTTATAAACAGAAGAAAAGGGTTACAGCTTGGCGACTGGGTAATTACTTTTGTCTTGTTTCATTCAAAACTTCTTATCTTAGAAATTGGGATAGATGCTTTACCTATATAAAAAAATCGCAGCTTACCTTACCTTAGTAATTTAGGTTGGCCTGGGTAGAGACGCGGTAATTCAGCGAAGAAAATTAGTAAAACTAAGTAAACCGTTATATATGTTTAATCCGTACCTGGGAGATGCTGGCCACCTGTTTGCTATTATCTCCTTTGTGACCTCACTGGTGGCAGTCTTTGCCTACATTAAAGCCTCACACGCGCATGATTTAGAGCAGAAACAATGGCGTAATTATGCCCGCGGCGCTTTTTATGTGCATGGTCTGAGTGTATTGGGCGTGGTGGGAACACTTTTCTATATCATCTTTACCAACCACTACGAGTATCATTATGCCTGGAGCCATGCTTCGCATAATCTTCCTGCTTACTACGTGATTTCCAGTTTCTGGGAAGGACAGGAAGGCAGCTTCCTGCTTTGGATTTTTTGGCACGTGCTATTAGGAGTGATCGTAATCAATACTAACAAAAAATGGGAAGCCCCCGTCATGGCAGTATTTGCCTTTGTTCAGGCTTTTCTAGCTTCTATGATCCTGGGCGTCGTGATAGGCGATCTGAAAATTGGTAGTTCGCCATTTATCCTGTTGCGTGACGTTATGGACGCTCCGGTGTTTGCTTCCAATCCTGAGTTTGTTCCTGAAGATGGTACAGGCCTCAACCCTCTCCTGCAAAACTACTGGATGGTGATTCACCCACCTACGCTTTTCCTTGGCTTTGCCATTACATTGGTTCCTTTTGCCTACTGTATCGCTGGTCTCTGGAAGAAAGATTACGAAAACTGGGTAAAGCCAGCCCTTCCCTGGACCATCGTTTCTACTGCTGTTCTGGGCTTAGGTATCATGATGGGCGCCTACTGGGCTTATGAGACACTGAATTTTGGTGGATACTGGAACTGGGATCCTGTAGAAAACGCTGTGTACATTCCCTGGTTGGTTATGGTAGCCAGTATCCATACGCTGATCATCTTTAAAAACAATGGTACTGCGTTGAAAACGTCTATCGTACTAATCATTACTTCATTTGTTCTGATTCTGTACAGCACTTTCCTGACGCGTAGTGGCATTTTGGGAGAGGCATCCGTGCACAGTTTCACCGACCTTGGACTCTCGGGTCAGTTGCTGCTGTACCTGTTTTTCTTCATGATAGGTGCTATCGTACTATCAGCCATCCGCTGGAAAGATATTCCTACTTCTGATAAAGAGGCTTCAACTTACAGTCGTGAATTCTGGATTTTTATCGGTGCCACTACACTCTGTCTGATGAGCTTCCAAGTACTGATACCAACCTCTATCCCGGTATGGAATGCGATTGTTGAGCTCTTCGGAGGTATTTCCAACATGGCTCCTCCTGCCGATCAAGTGGCTTTCTACACTAAATTCCAACTCTGGTTTGGAATTGTTATCGCTATCCTCTCGGGTACTGGTCAGTTTTTCTTTTGGAAGAAAATGGATAAAGAAAGGCTCAAGAGCGAATTGACCATGCCCGTCGTGACTGCCCTACTGTTGAGTTCAGTAGCCATCCTGATTGCAAAAGTAACTGATCCAGTATTTATTCTGTTGCTGACAGCCTCCATCTATGCAGTAGTAGCTAATACAAAGGTGTTGTTCCGTTTTATAAAAACGAAAAACTATCGTCTTTCTGGTGGCTCAGTGTCGCACATCGGTATAGCAATGATCTTGATCGGTATTCTGTTTTCTTCAGGATATTCAAAAGTGGTATCTATCAATAATTCGGGGTTACTTCTTTTCAAAGATGCACCGGAAGAGGCTAACGTAGAAAATGTACTGCTGTGGGTCAATGAGCCCCGTGAAATGGATCAGTACGAACTGACTTACAAAGGTTCGCGTATGGAAGTAAAAGGGATGCCAGGCTATGTAAATAAAAATCTGTTGATCCGAACCAATGATGATTATGTAGCCATTGCCCGCACTGACCTTATTGCAGACGGTAAGTTCTACTACGAGCAGGGTGATACCCTTGAAATTTATGCAGAGAACACCTATCACGAGGTAGAGTACAAGCATAAGGAAAGTGGTAAGACATTTACGCTCTACCCTCGTTCGCAGGTCAATCCAAACATGGGGCTGATTGCTTCACCAGATATACGTCGCACCTTCGCCAAAGACCTTTATACCCACGTTTCCGCCATTCCTAACGATGAAGAAGAAAAAGAATGGAGCGAGCAGGAAGAAATGAATATACAGATGGGTAAGCAGTTCTTCATCAACGACTACGTAGCCGTACTGGAAGACATAGAACGAGTAGACGAAGTAGAAGGCACGCCTGTGCAGGATGGCGACCTGGCTGTTAAGGCAAACATCCGGGTCTTCGGCGAAAATGAAGAGTATACTTTGTCTCCTTACTACCTGATTCGTGACCGTATGGTAGGTCGCATTCCTTTTTCATCCAACGAACTAGGCGTGCGCCTGACGCTACTGAATATCATGCCTGAGGAAAATTCTTTTACGATTGGCGTAGAGACAACTCAAAAAGACTACATTGTACTGAAAGCCATTGAGAAGCCTCTGATCAACATTCTCTGGGTCGGTACTTTATTGTTGATGATAGGGTTCAGTATTGCTACACACCGTCGCTATCAAGAATTCAAAAAGCAGCGTAAAAAAGAGGTCGGTATCAGTGTGAAAAATACTCAGCGTCCCAAGCGTAAGAAACCTCGCAAAGGAGCCGTATCGGTTTCACTACCGGACGTACGAGAATATTGAAGGGCCCGATTCGGGCCTTTTTTTATCTTGCCGGTATTAATCTGAATCCACGCTAAGTATCATGTTTTATTTCACCTTATCACTATGTCACACGAAGGTATGATCATCGCAGAATGCAGCCGGGATATTGGAGATTTTCTAGCAGGTCGCCTGTTACCCTTTCGTAAAAAGCGAATGGTCGGTCCATTTATCTTCATAGACCATATGGTGCTGTCCCGAGTAAAACCGGACCATTGAATAGACATTGGACAACACCCACATGTCTTTATCTTTTTAAAGGCGCCATCATCCACTGCGACAGCATCGGCAGTGAACAGGACATCACACCTGGCTCAGTCAACTGGATGACAGCCGGTAAAGGAGTAGTCCATACTGAATGCACGCCCCGAGTACTACGGGACGCGGGTAAAGAACAGCATGTACACGGTTTTCAGATCTAGGTAGCATTACCCAAAAAACACGGCCAGTTTGGGAAGAGGGAGCCATTTGGTTCAAGCTGATAGCCGGAGAAGCGTTCGGGCATCGCTCATCTGTACCAGTGTATTCCGAACTTTTTATGCTGGAAGTCCGCATACAGGCTACAGCTAGCTTTGATGCAGTAGGTATGCTTAAGAGAGAAATTAGTATGTGTGACAGATGGTAAAATAGAAGCTTGTGGTAACCGCATTGAGGCCGAAACCATGCTGGTCTCTAAGGAAAAGGATGTCTGCAAAATTTATGTGTCCGGTCCGGCTCACCTGCTGATTTTTGGCGGAAAAACCTTTCCCCAGCATACTTGAGATTGTGTATCTTTGCGCTACGGTAAGGTGTGTCATTTGCAACTTTATTTTTAGCGATTTGAGGAGGCAAAATAACCCTTTCCCATCAAAACCAGAAGGAGGTATTTTTTACCTCTTTCGGTTTTGAAAAATAGTAGCCTATGCCTCCAAATCTAAAAGTTGCATTTATTTGTTGAATTCAAGCTGGTTTTCTTCAATGTTTAAAAAGTTTCGTTCATCTTCTTTCAAATTGCGGGTAACGTTCAACTATCATCCGTAGGCTGGACTTTTCAGATTTCCATAAAAATATCGGGTTCACCAGCCTTTGCAAATAGCTCTGTAAGCTTATGGATGATAGTATCTGTGTGTGCCTTGAATGGTAAATATAGTTCTTTAAAAGGATGTCCCAAAGGGTGA
>CAZZGE010000044.1:0-27299 GCA_964653665.1 uncultured Porifericola sp.
TGGTTCACTGGTACTTATCGGTGGGGAACCTGGCATCGGAAAGTCTACCCTTATGCTGCAAATTGCCCTGCAACTTCAACAGCGAAAAATCCTTTACATCTCCGGCGAAGAAAGCGACCAGCAGATCAAAATGCGGGCAGAACGTATGTTGAGCAACCCCCAGATGGAAGGCGGTACAGAAAACTGCTACATACTGAGCGAAACCTCTACCACCCAGATTTTTCAGCAGGCTCAGGCGCTAGCACCCGATATTATCATCGTGGATTCTATCCAGACGCTTCAGTCAGAATATGTAGAATCAGCGGCTGGCAGTGTTTCGCAGGTAAGAGAGTGTACCGCTGAGTTGATGAAGTTTGCCAAACAAAGTAATATTCCTGTCTTTTTGATCGGGCACATTAATAAGGAAGGTAGCATCGCCGGGCCCAAAGTACTGGAGCATATGGTAGATACTGTACTTCAGTTTGAGGGCGACCGCCACATGGCCTATCGCATCCTGCGTACCATCAAAAATCGCTTTGGCTCTACTTCTGAGCTGGGCATCTACGAAATGACGGATACCGGCCTACGGCAGGTGACCAATCCGTCGGAGATTCTAATTACGCAACGTGAAGGTGACCTGAGCGGTATTACGGTAGGGGCTACACTGGAAGGCAACCGTCCACTGCTCATTGAAATACAGTCGCTAGTGAGTACGGCGACCTACGGAACACCTCAGCGCAGTTCTACTGGTTTTGATGCCAAGCGCCTTAATATGCTACTGGCCGTACTGGAAAAACGTGGTGGTTACCGCCTGGGCGTGCAGGATGTATTTCTCAACATTGCCGGGGGGCTTAAGGTAGCGGACCCCGCCATTGACCTGGCGGTATGTGCATCTATCGTTTCTTCTTTTCTGGACGTACCCATCTCCAGCCGGATATGTTTCGCAGCCGAGGTTGGTTTGGGCGGTGAAATACGCGCTGTCAACCGTGCTGAGAACCGGATCGCTGAAGCAGAAAAGCTGGGTTTTGAGGAAATTTACGTATCAAAATTCAGCCTGAAAGGTATTGATTCAAAAAAATTCAGTATCCGCATTCACGCCTTCAGCCGACTGGAAGATATGATCAGTCAGCTAGTGCAGTAGGGTAGTTTTTCTTGATCTTTAGCATAAAATATTTTTAAAATAGCTGCATCTTTCGCCCCAAAATTGCGTTCAGAACTACGATCAAATCACATGCTTGAGGGTGGAAACAATTATCATTGACAACATCGGAGTCAGTCCGCAGCTTTTTCACTACGTAGTGCTGCCGGCACTGATATTTCTGGCGCGCGTAGCCGACGTTTCTCTGGCTACCTTGCGGGTGATGTACATTATGAACGGCGCCCGTCGCTGGGCACCCTTTCTGGGTTTCTTTGAAGCACTAATCTGGCTGCTAGCCATTGGGCAGATATTTCAGAATATCAGTAATGCTTACTCCTACCTGGCCTATGCCGGAGGCTACGCTGCCGGTACTTACATCGGTATGTACATAGAATCCAAAATCGCCATGGGCCGCATGGTAGTGCGTGTCATCACCAAACAGGATACTACCGAACTGATTGACTGGTTGGTCAACAGCGGATATCGCTATAATACGATGGAAGCAGCAGATCATGAAGGAAATGCTAACATTCTCTTTACAGTCATTCCCCGCAGTAAGCTGGAAGCCTTTCTAAAAGCAGTCCGTTTCTTACAGCCAGATGCTTACTACACGGTAGAAAGTGTAAAAAGAGCCAGCGATGATGATTTGATACTGGACCGGCAACCTAAGCAATGGAGGCGTTACATGCCATTGGTGAGAAAATGAAACGGGCCAGGCCGGGACAAAATTCGGTCTGGCCTGTACATATCCGGCTAGGTAATCAGTCCGCTATTTGTAAGCTGTAAGCAATGAGTAGGAATTGAGCCTGCCCTTTTTATCGTAAGACTCCGACCGGACTACGCCCACCCCCCGGGCCACCCACTCAGCACTGCTAAAAGTAGATGTATTAGAAAAGCCCATCATCTTCATATTAATATCTGTATCGTAAGTAATTTTAAAGCACTCAAAAGTGCCCGCCGGCGTATTGATGCTCTCTTTCGCCTCTACTTTACGGTTCACAACATCTATCTGCATGTTGGTCATGGCCATGTTACTCTCCCCCATTTTCACTTTGATAGCTGTATGACCATCTGGAAGACTTTGGCCTACTTCTAGCGAAGAAGGGATTTCCAAGAAACTGACTTCACTTTCTACTTCCATCTCATCATAAGCCGACAGTTGATCCAAGGTAGAGGTGAGGCCCTGCATATCTACTTTTATATTACCGTCTTCGCATACAACCACAAACTCGCCGCCGGAAACCAGTTCATCTTTCTTGTCATAGATAGAACTGTTGAAGGTAGCTTCGTAGGTGTCTCCGCTTTCTACCACCTGATCAATGACGTAGACGATACGAGCCTCGGGTTTATCTTTTTTGTTGTAGGTAGTCATTTCAATTTCCTGCCCCTCTTTAAGAGAGTAGAAAGCATTATTACACTGGGCGACTGCGCTGGCTGTCACCAAAAGCGCGAATAGAATAGGTATGATTAGCTTTTTCATCATTTTTTATGAGCTTGATAAGATAATACTGATCGTAGTAAACTTAATTTACGATTATTCTGAGTTTTTTCTTGCTATACCGTTCATTAAAACCACGAATTCCCTGTAGCCCTCCACTGTGTACAGCCAGGATATGACTACCTGACGGAAAGTAGCCTGCAGATGCCATGTCAAAAATGCCGTACAGCATTTTACCGGTGTAGATAGGATCCAGCTGTATGCCCTGTTCCCTTCTAAAAGTATTAATAAAATCAACCAATTCGGCATTCGCCCGGGCATAACCTCCAAAATGGTAATCTTCAATGATCCGGTAGTTTTGAAACACTTTTTTACTGTATGCCTGGGTCAGTTGGTTGACTTCTTCATACAAAAAGCTACCTCCTTTGAGTGTGGCAAAACCCAGTACTATTGCCTGATCCCGGTTGTGCTCAAGAAGGCCTGCCAGCGTTCCCCCTGTGCCTACACAACTAACTATATACTGATAGGCATGCTCATGGGGCAGTATCTCAGCACAACCCTTTACCGCCAGTGCGTTAGAACCTCCTTCCGGAATAACATAACACCGGCCAAATTTACTAATCAGCCAATCCTGAAAAGTCGGGCTGTTTTTCTTGCGGTAATCCTTCCGGCTCACATACATCAGCTGCATACCCTGATCTACCGCAAACTGTAAAGTTGGATTAAGAGGGTCATTTTTTTCGCCACGAATTACGCCCACTGCCTGGAAGCCAAACTCCTTACCCGCAGCGGCGGTAGCATAAATATGATTGGAAAAAGCGCCACCGAAAGTCAAGAGGGTACGATACCCTTCTTCACGCGCCTTGATGAGGTTGTACTTCAGTTTATACCATTTGTTACCTGAGATCAGCGGGTGCACTTCACCCAGGCGCAGAAGCGATAGCGAGAGATCTGAGGCATCCAGCTGCGGATGCGTGATGGGAGTGATCGCAGGAGCAGGAGTTGTAAACATTACTCATTCTCCAGATTAAGCTGTAACTTTTCCAGGGACGCAATAAGGGGATCAATTTCCTTCCTGATAGCCTGCCGGTTGAGATACACAACGAATATCATCACACCCAGATTGATGAAAGTAAAACCAACGAACTCAGTCCAGCTGCCAACCAGCCCCAGGTAAAAGAGCGTAAGACCCGCAAAGATAGGTGAAATATACCAGGTAGAAACGTTCTTTAAAATCCGCCGCTGTTTCCTATAAAAAAACAGTTCAGCCTCCACATGTTCTCTGATGGGCAACTGCGCTTTCGTTTCCCGCTTCCTGGATTTGCGCAATACCCAAACGATTAAAAACGAGGCCAGCACAATTAGTATACATCCCGCTTTTGTGTAGACGTCATCAAACCAAAAACCCATACCACCAAAAGCAAAGGCAATCAGTGCTGCAGTTCCGATCTCCCGCCGGTCACGTTGCCTGATCACCTTATCCAGGCGATCTACTTCAGACCGTAGTCTTGTTATTGATACAGCATCCACCGGAAAATTGGGTACTTCTGCATTTGTCCAGATTCTTCTGATTTCTTCTTCTTTCATAACTTTTTACTTATACAATTAAACAGTTTTTCTCTAATCCTTTTCATCTTTACTGCCACGTAGTTTTCTGAGATGCCCACAATATCTTTGATGTCTTGGTAGGACAGGTCTTCCAGGTAAAGGATGACCAGCATCTGATCTGAATCCTTCAGATGTCTGATGCATTGTCGCAGGTATTCCAGGCGCTCATCGTGAGATCCTGGGGCAGCGGGTACCCATTCCAGATCTTCCAGGCGAACTCTGTCTCCCTGCTTATTTCGGTATTTCTTCCGGATGCAGGTATTCAGGCATACCCGGTAAATCCAGGTACTGAGCTGCGATGCTCCTCGAAATGAAGCAAATGACTTCCAGAGCTGTAGCATCACCTCCTGGTAAAGATCTTTGGCATCTTCTTCACACTCAGCGTAAACACCACAAATTCTGGCGATACGCTGATAATTGTTTTCAAGGGCAGATAAAAAACGCTCTTCTAATGCAGTCATACTCTTTTTTTGAATCACTACACCCATTTAGTTACAGCCATCCAAAAAATATGACAGTCTTGCAGTAAAATTTTTCAAAATTTCTGTGCGATTTTCGTTCCGGATCTCTTCAGAGTTGGTATTTTATGCTATAAAGCAACCGTATGGAATGCCTCCTGATGCTTATTTCCGTAAATTGCAGATACAAATACGAAATTCATGAAAATTGATGATTCGGAAAGAGAGAAGGAACAACAAGAAGAACTGTTCGAGCACCACACCATCAAGGTAGATGCTCATCAGTCTACGATCCGCATTGATAAGTACCTGATGGACCGCCTGCCCAATGTGAGCCGCAATAAAGTGCAGGACGCAATCAAAAATGAATACGTACTGGTCAATGAAAAGCCGATCAAATCCAACTATAAAGTTCGCCCACTGGACGACATTACCATTTCGCTGCCGGAGCCTCCCCGTGATACGGAAGTAGTGCCGGAAAATATTCCGCTGGACATAGTGTACGAGGATGAGCACCTGTTGGTCGTCAACAAACCAGCCGGCATGGTTGTACACCCGGCTTATAATAACTGGTCAGGCACACTGGTCAATGCGTTGGCCTATCACTTTCAGCAGTTACCTGCTATGGAAGGCAATGAGGGTCGCCCTGGCCTGGTACATCGTATAGATAAAGATACCTCCGGCCTGCTGGTAATTGCCAAAAGTGAGCAAGCCATGAGTGGGTTGGCAAAGCAGTTTTTTGACCACAGCATTGACCGGGTCTACCAGGCACTGGTGTGGGGCGAACCTGCTGAAGAAAGCGGTACGATTAACGTCCACCTGGGACGAAGCCCAAAAGACAGGCGGGTAACCATGGCTTTTCCGCAGGGTGATGTAGGCCGTCATGCGATTACACATTACAAGGTCTTACAAAATCATCGCTACGTATCGCTCATTGAGTGCCGTCTGGAAACCGGACGCACCCACCAGATCAGGGCGCATATGAAGTACCTTGGCCATCCGCTATTTAATGACGCCACCTATGGCGGTGACAAAATCCTGAAAGGCACCAAGTTCTCCAAGTACAAAGCATTTGTGGTAAACTGCTTTAAGATCATACCCCGTCAGGCACTGCATGCTCGCTCGCTGGGCTTTACGCATCCCATCAGCCGGGAGAAGATGTACTTTGAGTCGGAACTTCCGCAGGACTTCCGGGAAGTGCTGGAAAAGTGGAACCGCTACGTACAATACACCTGATTGACCGAAGTTTCAAAATCATACGCAACTTATGAAACACGTACTGGAAAACGACGAATGGAGTGTTGAAATCAATGAAAAGGGCGCGGAACTCAGCAGTGTGCAAAAGAAAGCCGAAGGTAGAGAATATATCTGGCAGGGTGACCCGGACGTATGGGCAGGACAGGCACCAATCCTCTTCCCCATTGTAGGACGTTTGAAAGACGACCAATACCGCATCGAAGGGCAAACTTATACCATGAAGCGTCACGGCTTCGCGAGAGAACGAGATTTTAATGTGCTGGAGCAAACCAGAAAACACCTGAAGTTTGGCCTGACTGCTGACCAAGAAACAATGCAGCAGTACCCTTACAACTTTGTGCTGGATGTCTCTTACCGGTTGAAAGAAAACATCTTACGTGTAACATACGAGGTGACCAACAAAGACCAGCGTAATATGCCTTTCTCCATCGGGGCCCATCCTGCTTTTTCTACGCCCCGGATCATAGATAAGCAAATGCAGGAGTACCACCTCATCTTTGATCAGACGGAAACGCTGGATCGGCATTTTATTGTGGAGGGACTTCGCAACGGCGACCAGAAGCCCATACTGAAGAATGAGAAAAAGTTATCCCTACATCCTAAACTGTTTAAACAGGATGCGCTTATTTTTAAAAATCATCAATCCAAAACAGTTAGCTTGGTAGCTCAATCAGATGGTGAAAAGCTAGTGGAAATGAGCGTTGCAGGCTTTCCATACCTGGGCATCTGGCAAAAAGTAGGTGCCGACTATATTTGTATTGAACCGTGGTATGGCATTGCCGATACCTACGACTTTGCGGGTGAGTTAAAAGACAAAGAAGGGATCATGGTGCTGAAATTGGACGATCACTTCCGCTGCAGCTACGACATTCGCTTTTATTAGTAAGGCCACCCTGATGTGGAAGATTAATAAGTTTTCCGCACATTGGGTGAATGAATACTGCTTACTTTTTGCTTTACATGCAGTAAACTTAACATCAGCGTTGACTAATCTTTGATTTAAGCATTGTCAATCATGATAATTTGCTGATTTTCAGTTATATTTTTACAGTCCAGTTATTAGAAAATAAGACGCAGACTTGATGAAGAGAATATATATACTTTGTACAGGGTGCCTGATGGTTTTATGGGGGTGCCATGAAGAACAGGTATCCCCTGCCGTCGAGGAACTGCGCACTATGACGCTGGAAGAAAAGGAACTTATTCGCTCCGGTAATCAATTTGCCATGGACATCACCCGCGAAATCACCCACCAGCAAGTGGGCAACGTTTTTCTCTCTCCTTTCTACATCAATATGTCGCTAAGCATGGCACTCAATGGAGCCGAAAATGCTACTCTGAAGCAGATGCAAAAGGTTATGCAGTGCGAAGTGCTGGGGCGTCTGGAAATCAACAAAGTATACAACGAGCTTAACCCTTTCCTGCAAGGCCTGGATAATGACATGCAGTTTGTCTCTGCACATGCTATCTGGTATCATCAGGATGTAGCAGTGCGTCCCCTCTTTCGCGATATGATGACTGCATACTATGACGCTGGGGTAGAACCAGTAAACTATTTTAATCACAAGACGCCCGAATATATTAGCGATTGGGTAGAGGACCGCACCCAGGGCAAAATAGAAACGGAAATGCCCGACCTTGTACATCCTCTGGCGATGTATATGGTTAGCGTCAGCTATATGAAGGGACGCTGGTCTTACCCCTTTGCTAAGGAGAGCACGGCCCCGGGTACTTTCTATCAAAAAGATGATCAGGAAATCATCGTTCCTATGATGTTCACCGACCAGGCCAATTATCTCTACTACCAAGACGAGCGTAAGACACTAGTGGACATTCCTTACGGAAATCAGCAATACAGTATGACCATCCTAATGCCCCACCAGGATGACAGTCTGAGTGGCCTGTTAAAAAGCCTTGATGCCACTTCCTTTGAGCATGATCTAAGTCTGACCGATACGCTAAATCATGGCCTGTATTTACCAAAGTTTAGCATCAAATCTCAACTTCCCCTGAAAAAAACGCTCATTAATATGGGTATGCGGGCAGCCTTCTCAAATAATGCAGACTTCAGTGGGATTTTCAGTGACTCCCTAAACCGCTCTATGGCTGAACTTATCCATCATGCGGGTATTGAAGTCAGTGAAGAGGGTACCCGAACTGTCATGCCAAGGGCAGCAGCGGCTATCAGCGACAGCTCCAGTCCATTAGTCCGTATCAATCGACCTTTCGTATTCTTTATTCGTGAAAACCACAGCGGCGTTATTATGTACGCTGGCATTTATCAGCAGCCTCAGGAGTAATAGGGTATTTTTTATAGCTTCCTTTCGCATTTATTGCCCTCTAAACTTTCTGCAAATACATTTCTCATTTGGAAAGTAGATGTATAGATGCGTATTTTTCGAGCAATCTTTTTTAAAAAGTTGGTATGCACAGAAAAGCTCTTAAAATACATCCCAAAGACAATGTTATCGTCGCTCTTGACAATCTCACCGAAGGTGAGAGGGTAGAGTGGGAAGGACAGATTTTTACAGTAAAGCACGACATTCCCGCCAAGCATAAATTTGTCACTGAAGACATTGCCGAAGGCGGTAAGATCTACATGTACGGCGTACTGGTAGGCAAAGCTACGCAGCCCATCTCCCGGGGAGCAGCAATCACCGTACAAAACATCAGGCATAGTACCGACGACTTTTCACTAGGAAAGCGCAATACTAACTGGCAGGCCCCAAATGTTGACAGCTGGAAAGAAAAGCAGTTCATAGGCTACCACCGACCCAACGGACAGGTGGGTGTTGCCAACTACTGGCTGTTTATTCCGCTGGTGTTCTGCGAAAACCGGAACATCAATCTCATCCGGGAAGCAGTGACCAAAGAGTTGGGTTACGACCTCACCCGCAGCGTTGATTTTGATATTAAATCATTGCTCAGTAAGTATCAGCAGGGTGCTTCGGCAGATGACTTGCTGACCACCGAAATTGTGGTAACGACCGAGGAGATGCAGAACAAGCGGGCTTTTCCCAATGTAGACGGCATCAAATTCCTGACTCACGAAGGAGGTTGCGGGGGCACCCGAGAAGACTCTAACGTACTTTGCGCACTCTTCGCCGGCTACATTACCCACCCCAACGTAGCAGGAGCAACCGTACTGAGCCTGGGCTGCCAGAACGCAGAAGTCAAAATCCTGAAGGAAGAAATTACAAAACGTGACCCCAATTTTAGTAAGCCGATTTACGTCCTGGAGCAACAGCAGAGTAAGTCAGAAAGAGACTTTATCAGCAAAGCAATTAAAAAGACCTTTGTGGGACTGACGCAGGTCAACCAAATTGAAAGAAAGCCCGCACCGCTCAGCAAGATCACCTTAGGACTGGAGTGTGGGGGTTCCGATGGATTCTCAGGTATCTCTGCCAATCCTGCAGTAGGCCATGCCGCCGACTTGCTGATCGCTTTGGGTGGCTCAGTTGTTCTTTCCGAATTTCCCGAACTGAACGGTGTGGAGCAGGAACTTACCGACCGCTGCGTGGATGATGTTACCGCCAAAAAATTTATCCGCATCATGCGGGCCTACAGTACCAGCGCTGAAGCAGTAGGTAGCGGCTTTGACGCCAACCCCTCCCCCGGTAATATCAAAGACGGGCTGATCACCGATGCCATCAAGTCGGCGGGGGCCGCCAAAAAAGGAGGCACCTCTCCTGTCACGGATGTGCTGGATTATACCGAAATTGTCACCAAACCCGGGCTTAACCTGCTATGTACCCCTGGTAATGATGTAGAATCTACCACCGGACTGGCCGGTTCGGGAGCTAGTATCATTCTATTTACGACTGGCCTGGGGACGCCTACTGGCAACCCGGTAGCGCCTACGCTCAAGATTTCCAGTAACTCGTCCTTGGCAAAAAGAATGAAGGATATTATTGACATCAATACTGGCACCATCATCAGCGGAGAAGATACTATAGAAAGTAAAGGTGAAGAAATTCTGGATTTTATCGCCCGAACAGCCAGCGGTGAATATACGCCCAAGGCCGTAGCCATTGGCCAGGATGATTTTATTCCCTGGAAAAGAGGCGTATCTCTATAGGTGTTATAAACTTGAAGGTTTCAGTTTAAAAGTTTCCTGAGAAAAGGTAGTAGAGGTCAGTTTTAGGCAATAGCATACCAATCCTGGAGTACCAAGACAATCCTTAGCTATAAAAAAATCTTTTGAAAAAGACCACCATGAATCTCAAGGTATGCTTTGGTAAGCCTACGATCAGGAATAAGCGCTATCCCGTAGAGATCATATAAGATTTGCTAGCGGCTGATATGAGTATAGAAGAGATACAGGAGGAATATCCTGACTCAGGAGTATAACGTGAAAATTTTTGTAGATGTCCATTTATCCATAAGGCTAGTATATTGGCTTCGAGAACGTTTACGTGATGTTCTATATACTTGGGAACTACCTCAGCAAAACGAAACCGAAGATATTGATATCATACAGTCATCTGTAGATCAGGGCAAAATAGTAATATAATACTTCAGACATCCTACTGCTAAAACCAAAACTGCGTACAATCTTAAGGTAATCAACGTACCCCCGTCTGGGTTCTTGTCGCAAATACAGTTATTGTACTTATAACGGTGATGATCAAAACGCTCAGAATACTATTTTATTTATGTGATTCTATCCGTTTTTCCAACCTCTTTACATGTCTTTCTTATCTGTTCATCCACGCTATATTTCTTCCTCTTTGAGGCTGGCCAGCAGGCTCACCAGGTCACGGATTTCCTTCTTGGTTAAGAAATTTTTCATATCTGGCATACTAGAGGCCGCATTAATACGCTCAGTAATGTCGGCTTTCATGATAAGAGTATCTGGCTGATTACCCACCTTGATCATCAGTTCTTCAGCATTTTCACCCTGTAAAATACCACTGATCTTTTTCCCGCTCTTTAGATCTACCGTCACTACGCCATAGCCAGGTGCAAGGCGGGCACTGGGATTAATGATAGACTCTAGTATTTGCTTGCGGCTCAGTTTACTGCCGATACCGTCCAGGGCCGGCCCAGCGTTACCACCATAGTCACCGTAAGCGTGGCAGCGCATGCACTGAGCTGTAGGATGGCGGTAAAGTATGCGCTTTCCGCGGTCAGCGTCGCCACCGTAGAGCGCTCCCTGATAAGCGGCCAGGAGATCATCAGGTGACTGACCTTCCTGAATTTCTTCTATTCGAGCGATGAGTTCAGAAGAATGAGTGCTGTCAATTGCTTCAGCCAGTTCCAGTTGTACCTCAGCAGGTAGTTGCCCTGCCTCCAGCCGATTTAGCAGTTCGTCCAGCGTGGCCTGAGAGTATTCGGGAGAAATGTTACCCAGAGTTAGTAAAGCTGCCTGCCTCTCTTCAATGGTGCGGGTGTTGATCACATCCTGTAGTAAAGATACCATCAACTCTTCTGAGAGCTCTGTTTTAGTCAGCAGATCCAAACCGGAAACCCGGACTGACTTCTCACGGTCAGCCAGCGCTAGTTCAATGGCTTTGGCAATGTCCGGATCATCCATTTTGGCAAGAGACTGTAAGGCTTCTACCCGTATTTCCGGAACACGGTCATTGCGAAGTAGTGCGTACAGATGGGGCACCCCAGCCTTGACATCAATTTTGCCAATAGCATTGACCGCACTTAGGCACAGATTTTTTTCCCGATGGTTAGCCAGAGTGATGAGCATATCGGAAGCATTCTGACGCAGTTCGGTAGGGTCACGTTCAATCGGCCCGCGGTACCTTCCGGTCACCCGGTCCAGTACGGAAGGCTTGTGCCAGGTGCCCAGAGCAGCCACAGCTTCGGCCCGCATCTCGGTAGGCGCATTTTCTCTCAGCGCATAGTTGATCAGGTTCTGCATAGCTTGGTCAGTACCGACGCGGAGGTTGGCGTTGATCGCTCTCCTGATGAGCGGCTCTTGCCTAAAGCGGATCTCATTGAGTATATCACCCAAAGCCGGCAGTGCCGGTTCAATGGAGAAGTCGTCGTTGATGGCCCGGGCGGCTTCGGTGACCACGTACTCGTCTTCATCGTCTAAGAAGTTGACAATGCCTTCGTGGCTCATGCGACGCAGGGCCAGTACAGCGCCCATTCTCACTGCTCGGGAAGGATGATCGTGCAGGGCTACTACAGCATCGGCATCTCCAATGCGGGCCAAAGCCAGAGAAGCGGCGTGGCGGATGTAGGCATCTTCGTCGTTGTTGCTTTCCAAAAGGGCGATGAGTCCGTCTACGGCTGGGGCGTGGGCGGTTCTTCCCAGGGCTTCAGCCGCGAAGAAACGGGCACGGGGGTAATCGTCTTCCAGCAGGGGCATGATATCGTCAGCGGCGGCTTTGTAGCGGATATCGCCCAGCCACTTGGCCGCCTGGGCACGGATTTCTTCATCGGAATCGGAGAGGAGAGGAACCAGGCTTTGGGCGTAGTCCATGTTTTCCAGTCGGGCCATTTGTGCCAGTCCCCAGATGCCGTGGACACGGGCGAGTTGATGTTCGGTCTGGGTGATGGCGGCTTCAAAAGCTTCGGCACCGGCATCACCTCTTTTGGCCAGCTCAAACTGGGCTTTCTGCCGCACCCGCTGGTCAGCGTGGGCCAGTAATTCGCCTAGCAAGGCTTCGTCACGCTCTCCAAAGTCTTCCGCCAACAGTGCTTTTACCTTAGCACGTACAGCTTCGTCGGCACCGCTTTTCACGTCCAGTTTCCAGACACGGCCATAATCTTTGGTGTTCCAGCCGTCAATCCAGTCGGCCACGTACATAGAACCATCGGGGCCGAAGTCAATACCGGTAGCCAGCACGTTACCTAATATTTTCTTGTGCTCACCCAGTTCAAAGGTGGCGCCCTTCGGTTTGAGTTTAAAAGAATGAATACCTGAGCGGGCCGGGTTACCGACAAATTCTACCACAAAAAAAGTATTTTTCCACTCGGGACTGAGAGCTGTCCCAGGGTTATACAGCATACCGGTAGGACCGTTGACGAAGTTAGCAATGGTCGGCGTGATGTAAGCGGCCTGTCCTTCCCAGCGGGGCTTGTACATCTCTTCTTCCATCCAGACTTTATAATCATTATTGTCGGGGTCGCGGTATTTGCCAAACTGCCAGTTGATGCGCCAGCCGGTATCCGAGCCGTTAGTGACGTACACCAAGCGCTCGCTTTCGCCCCGGTGGTCGCCGTCGTTGTCTTGTCCGATGATATTGCCATACTGGTCAAAAGTAAATTCATGGGTATTACGCAGACCCATGGCAAATACTTCAAAGTCACTGCCGTCAGGATTACATCTTACGAGTACACCCCGGTTAGGATACTTCCACTCGGTGCCATCTGGTCCTTTTCCGTTAAAGCCAATGTCACCGATGCCCCAGTAGATACGACCGTCAGGTCCCATCTTCAGGCCGGACATCCCGTGTCCACTGAAGCCGACGTGGATACCAAAACCGTGCATCAGCGATTTTTTGTCGTCGGCGATACCGTCGCCATTTTCGTCCATCACGCGCCAGAGGTCGGGACCTACGCCTACGAAGAGATCATTGCCGTGCGCCATGATGGCTCCGGCTACGTCCGTCGTTTCATCATTGAAATCTTCAACCACCAACTGGGTAAAGTCGGCCACACCGTCACCAGATTTATCTTCTACACGGTAAATGTGCTCTTTTTCTACTGTCATATCACGCCAGTCGTGAGAGCCATCTCCGTTGACGTCAGTAAGCCACTGGTTCTTCTCACTGTTCTCAGGGGCCAGGGTTTCCCTGAGAAAAGCCCGCTTATCTTCTACAGTCTGCAAAGAAATGGATTCAATTTCCCAATCCTGGTGACCACGAATGTCAAATTCAGAATTCTTTTGGCGGTTGGTACGGGAATAGTACAGCCGACCCATATCATCTACATCAATAGAAATGGGGTCGGCCACCAGGGAATCCACTGCCCAGAGACTGAGGGTGAGTCCTTCTTCCAGTTCTGGTCTGACGACTTCTTCTATAGATTGGGCCATCGTTGCGGCCTCTTCAGGATTCATTTGTTTTATCCTCAGATCAGTTTTCTGTTCTGACTGCTGACAGGCAGAACAGAATAGAAGAAAGAGGCATGAAGCCGTGTAACTGGTTATTTGCGTTTTCATCATACAATTAAAGCTTGTCTTAGGAATTGCCGGACTAATGCATGGACTTAGCCTGTAAATTACAATTTTTTGGGAATTTTGAGGAAGTAGCAGACTGGAATCTGATCAGGGAGTTGATTTTTTCAACAAGCTTGAAATAAATTTGTCGAGAAGGATATTACAACGTCGTCATAAGGAAAAAAAAGACTGCTACCAAGCAAACAGAAGTAGCTGTCTCAGCATGAGAGACAGCCATCATGAATGTCTTAAGGAGAGACCATCAGCCTCCGATCATATGATCTTCTTCCAGGGTAGCCAGCCAGCTTACCAGATCACGGATCTGCCGCTTACTCAGGTAATTGGTCATGTTTGGCATACTAGAGGGTGCGTTGGTGCGCTCAGTTATATCAGCTTTGGTAATCACCTTTTCAGGTTGATTCCCTACCTTAATCATGAGTTCTTCTTCATTCTCTCCTTCCAGGATCCCGCTTATGGTTTCTCCTGACTTGGTCTTAACAGTTACTACGCCGTAACCGGGTGCAATCCGGGCGCTGGGATTGATGATAGACTCCAGTATCTGCTCACGGCTGAGTTTAGCGGCAATACCATTGAGACGAGGTCCAGCGTTCCCCCCGTAGTCGTCAAAGGCGTGGCACTGTGTACACTGCGCAGCCTGGTTACGAAATACGATCATCATGCCTTTATTAGGGTCACCCCCGGTGAGGCAGTCCTGGTAAGAAGCAGCCAGTGCGTCCCTCGACATATTACTGCGAATCTCGCCCAACCGGTCAGCTAGCGCCTGTGAGCCAGAGGTTTCAATGGCTTCTGATAGTTCAAGTTGGATACCTGGTGGTAAAGTACCGTTTTCCAATTGAGCCAGCAACTTGTCTAAAGTCGGACCTGCACTCTCCTGCGGGATGTCACCCAGGGCCAGCAAAGCGGCCTGACGCTCTTCCGTTGTTTTGGAGTCAATGACTTCGGTAAGCAGTTCTACTTTCAAATTATTCGCCAGGTCAAGGTTTTGTACCAGTTCCAAACCAGCGACACGGACACTTTTTTCAGAGTCATCCAGCGCTACTTCAATAGCCTGCCCGATTTCGGAAGAATTCAGTTGAGCCAGTGCCTGCACTGAGGCTTTACGAATTTCGGGAGCGGGGTCTTCGCGGAGCAGGGCAAAAAGACGCGTTTCTGCTTCTGCCACCTGAATACGTCCTATGGCATCTACTGCTTCTTGCCTGATGGGAAGTTCCCGATGGTTGGCCAGAGTGATGAGCATATCGGAAGCATTCTGACGCAGTTCGGTAGGGTCACGTTCAATCGGCCCGCGGTACCTTCCGGTCACCCGGTCCAGTACGGAAGGCTTGTGCCAGGTGCCCAGAGCAGCCACAGCTTCGGCCCGCATCTCGGTAGGCGCATTTTCTCTCAGCGCATAGTTGATCAGGTTCTGCATAGCTTGGTCAGTACCGACGCGGAGGTTGGCGTTGATCGCTCTCCTGATGAGCGGCTCTTGCCTAAAGCGGATCTCATTGAGTATATCACCCAAAGCCGGCAGTGCCGGTTCAATGGAGAAGTCGTCGTTGATGGCCCGGGCGGCTTCGGTGACCACGTACTCGTCTTCATCGTCTAAGAAGTTGACAATGCCTTCGTGGCTCATGCGACGCAGGGCCAGTACAGCGCCCATTCTCACTGCTCGGGAAGGATGATCGTGCAGGGCTACTACAGCATCGGCATCTCCAATGCGGGCCAAAGCCAGAGAAGCGGCGTGGCGGATGTAGGCATCTTCGTCGTTGTTGCTTTCCAAAAGGGCGATGAGTCCGTCTACGGCTGGGGCGTGGGCGGTTCTTCCCAGGGCTTCAGCCGCGAAGAAACGGGCACGGGGGTAATCGTCTTCCAGCAGGGGCATGATATCGTCAGCGGCGGCTTTGTAGCGGATATCGCCCAGCCACTTGGCCGCCTGGGCACGGATTTCTTCATCGGAATCGGAGAGGAGAGGAACCAGGCTTTGGGCGTAGTCCATGTTTTCCAGTCGGGCCATTTGTGCCAGTCCCCAGATGCCGTGGACACGGGCGAGTTGATGTTCGGTCTGGGTGATGGCGGCTTCAAAAGCTTCGGCACCGGCATCACCTCTTTTGGCCAGCTCAAACTGGGCTTTCTGCCGCACCCGCTGGTCAGCGTGGGCCAGTAATTCGCCTAGCAAGGCTTCGTCACGCTCTCCAAAGTCTTCCGCCAACAGTGCTTTTACCTTAGCACGTACAGCTTCGTCGGCACCGCTTTTCACGTCCAGTTTCCAGACACGGCCATAATCTTTGGTGTTCCAGCCGTCAATCCAGTCGGCCACGTACATAGAACCATCGGGGCCGAAGTCAATACCGGTAGCCAGCACGTTACCTAATATTTTCTTGTGCTCACCCAGTTCAAAGGTGGCGCCCTTCGGTTTGAGTTTAAAAGAATGAATACCTGAGCGGGCCGGGTTACCGACAAATTCTACCACAAAAAAAGTATTTTTCCACTCGGGACTGAGAGCTGTCCCAGGGTTATACAGCATACCGGTAGGACCGTTGACGAAGTTAGCAATGGTCGGCGTGATGTAAGCGGCCTGTCCTTCCCAGCGGGGCTTGTACATCTCTTCTTCCATCCAGACTTTATAATCATTATTGTCGGGGTCGCGGTATTTGCCAAACTGCCAGTTGATGCGCCAGCCGGTATCCGAGCCGTTAGTGACGTACACCAAGCGCTCGCTTTCGCCCCGGTGGTCGCCGTCGTTGTCTTGTCCGATGATATTGCCATACTGGTCAAAAGTAAATTCATGGGTATTACGCAGACCCATGGCAAATACTTCAAAGTCACTGCCGTCAGGATTACATCTTACGAGTACACCCCGGTTAGGATACTTCCACTCGGTGCCATCTGGTCCTTTTCCGTTAAAGCCAATGTCGCCAATACCCCAGTAGATACGACCGTCAGGCCCCATTTCCAGCCCAGACAAATTGTGACCGCCAAAACCGATGTGTACCCCGTAGCCGTGAGAGATAGAGGTTTTCTCATCAGCGATACCGTCGCCGTTAGTATCTTTGACCCGCCACATATTGGGCGCCACGCCTACAAAAATATCTTCACCGTGAGCCAGTACGGCTCCGGCTACATCGGTTAGTTCGTCGCGGAAGCCTTCCACCATCAGTTCGGAATAGTCGGCTACGCCGTCACCGGAAACATCTTCCAAGCGGTATATCTGTTCGCTCTCCACGGTGAGGTCACGCCAGTCGTTGATGCCGTCGCCGTTAAGATCACCCAGAAATTCATTTTTGTCACTGTTTTCGGGAGAAAGAGCAGTATGTAAAAAATTTCTTTTTCCTTCTACGGTCTGCAATTTGATAGACTCCGTTTCCCAATCCTGATGGCCGCGAATATCTATCTCGGTACTTTTGCGTCGGGTGGTACGGCTGTAGTAGAGGCGTCCCTGATCGTCCATATCAATGGCCACCGGGTCGGCTACCAGTGAATCAACTGCCCATAGTTTAAGGCTTAAGCTTTCGTCCAGTTCCGGTTTGACGACCTCTTCTATAGATTGGGCCATCGTTGCGGCCTCTTCAGGATTCATTTGTTTTACCCGCCTTTTAGTTTGTTGCTCCTTAGGTTCCTGCTGACAGGCGGTGAGGCTCATCACAGCCAGTAAAAAACTGATCTGCAATACTGAGGTTTTTTTCATGCTTGCTCTGAGTATAAGTTCTTATTGACGTGTGCTAAAAGAAATCCGAACTGTAAAATACAGTTTTTTGAATAAAGTAAACATCGGTAAGTTTTCATTACGTCAATTTTGTGAAGCTATCACATTAATAATGAAGATTGCAAAACGATAGTTTCAGAAGATGGAATTATTCAAAATTATTACAGAAAAACTACTTTATTTAAGAATAGTTTTGTGCTGCAAAAGGAAAAGACTCATTCTTTCGTTCTACTACGACAACCGATGATGAGTATTGGAGATGCACACATCAATTTATGTGAAAACAGCTACTGATTTAGGCTTATGTTCGGCGGTTTCTTTATAATTTGCTTACTTCATAAAATTTATAACAACCTTTCATGTACAAATTTTTCAGGACAATCCTGCTGCTCTGTTTTCCAGCATTTTTTACGTCTGTCGATGCGCAACCTACAACTGATAACCAGGAAAACCCTCTTCTATACGTCAACACCCTCATGGGTACGGATTCGGAGTTTTACCTTTCACATGGTAATACTTACCCAGCTGTTGCCCTGCCCTGGGGCATGAATTTCTGGACACCTCAGACCAATAAGATGGGTGATGGCTGGGCTTACCGTTACGACGATTACCGCATCCGGGGTATCAAGCAGACCCATCAGCCCAGTCCCTGGATCAACGATTATGCGGCCTTTGCGCTGATGGCCATGACTGGCGAGCCCGTCTTTGACGAAGAAGCGCGGGGTAGCTGGTTCTCGCACAAAGCCGAAACTGCCAAGCCCCATTACTATTCGGTCTACCTGGCTGATTACGATATCAAAGTAGAGATGACACCTACCGACCGGGCGGCTTACTTTCGTTTTACTTTCCCGGAAAGTGATACCTCTTACGTTCTGTTGGACGCATTTAACAAAGGCTCCATGGTCAATATTGATCAGGCTGGACGAAAGATTAGCGGCTACTGCAGAAATAATTCAGGAGGTGTACCGGATAATTTTCACAACTATTTTGTAGCCGAGTTTAGTAAGGACTTTAGCCTGACCCACACATGGCAGGACAGCGTGATGCAGCAGGAAAGTATAACTGCAGAAGGAAATCATACCGGCGCCTTTGTGGGTTTCTCGACTACCAAAGGCGAGGTGGTGACGGTCAAGGTAGCCTCTTCTTTCATCAGCCCGGAGCAGGCAGCGTTGAACCTGAGTCAGGAAATTGGTGATGCTGACTTTGACACTATCCTCAGCCAAGCAGAAGATAGCTGGAACCAGGAACTGGGGCGCATAGAAGTAGCCGGTGGTACGGCTGATCAAAAAGAGACTTTCTACTCCTGCCTCTACCGTATCCTGCTCTTTCCTCGCAAGTTTTATGAGTACGATGCCGCCGGCGAAATGGTGCACTTCAGCCCCTATAACGGAGAAGTGCTGCCGGGTTATATGTTTACCGATAACGGCTTTTGGGACACCTTCAGAGCGGTATTCCCCTTCTTTACGCTGATGTACCCCGAGTTCAACAGTCAGCTGATGCAGGGGCTGGTGAACACCTATAAAGAGAGCGGCTGGCTGCCGGAATGGGCCAGTCCCGGTCACCGGGGCAGTATGATTGGTTCTAATTCTGCCGTGAATATTGCCGATGCCTATTTGAAAGGGATCCGCGGCTACGACATAGAAACGCTGTACGAAGCCATCATCAAGAATACCAAAAGCGTAGGCCCCATCCATTCAGTCGGACGCTACGGAGCGGAGTACTACAACGAACTGGGCTACGTGCCCTATGATGTGGAGATCAATGAGAATGCTGCCCGCACGCTGGAATACGCCTACGCCGACTTTACGATTCACGAACTGGCCAAAGCATTAGGAAAGCCTGAAAAAGAAATAGCTCTCTTTGAACAACGTGCCCGCAACTACCGCAATCTTTTTAACCCTGAAACCGGCCTGATGCGGGGAAAAAATCAGGATGGCACCTTTCAGTCGCCCTTCAATCCTTTCAAGTGGGGGGATGCCTTCACCGAGGGTAACAGCTGGCACTACTCCTGGTCAGTTTTTCAGGATGTGGAAGATCTGAGCCAACTGATGGGCGGACACGAAGCTTTTGTGGCCAAACTGGATTCTGTCTTTACACTGCCACCGATTTTTGACGATTCTTACTATGGCTTCCCTATCCACGAAATCCGGGAGATGCAGATCATGAACATGGGACAATATGCACACGGTAACCAGCCTATTCAGCATATGACCTATTTGTACAACTATGCCGGTCAGCCCTGGAAGGCACAGTACCATGTACGCAATGTGATGGATAAGCTCTACTCACCCCATTCCGATGGCTACTGCGGCGACGAGGACAACGGGCAGACATCGGCCTGGTACGTTTTCTCAGCTATGGGTTTTTACCCGGTCACGCCCGGTACGCAGCAGTATGTGCTGGGCAGTCCGCTGTTTGAAAAGGTAACGCTTCATCTGCCTAATGGAAATACCTTTGTCATCAGTGCGGAGGGCAACGATCAAGATACGCCATACATACAGCAGGCCGGACTCAACGGTGAAAACTATACCCGTAACTACCTGGAGCATGAGACCATTCTGCAGGGAGAAAGGCTGGAACTGGAAATGGCCAGCCAGCCCAACCGGCAGAGAGGTACCGATCCGCAAGATTTTCCCTACTCCATGAGCACGTTATCCGGAGGAAAGTCTGAGTAGTAAATGCGTTTATCGTGAAATCAAGAAATCAGCCATTACCGGCAAGTGGTCACTTACCTGGCTTTGGCGGGTAGTGTCAAACAGATAAGGGACTTCCAGGGAGCTTTCCACGTACTCGTCCATCATGGACTCATTGATGAGGATATAGTCCAGGCGGCGGTAGGGGGAATCAGCCGGGTGGGTGACCACTTCGGGCGGAAGGGGATCCCGGAAAGCCAAACCAGCTTCTTCCGTGATGTAGCCTATTTCTTTACCATCCGGATAGGCATTGAAGTCGCCGGTGATGAGCATATCACTGATGCCGGTAGCACCGCCGATGCGTTCCAGCTGCTGAGCGATCAGTTCCAGTTGTCCCAGGCGCATAGCAACATTTCTGTTACCGCCCCCGGCTTTTAAGTGGACGCCGGTCAGCAGAAATCGGTAGTCTTCGCTCGGAATGACTTCAGTGGTAAAGATGCGGGTGTTGATCATTCGCTGGGTTTCGGTTACCTGCTCCCCTGCCTTGTTGGTATAGGTAAGTGGAGAAAAGATGTTGCCGTAGCCAAAAGAAAGGCCCAATGGAGCCCGGCTCATCACCACCACATTCATGTACCAGTCAGGGCTTTCGGCATCGGCTACAAAATCATAGTGTAGGTCAGACAGCAAAGAGTCAGCGATCACTTTGGCCAATTGAGCAGACTCAAACTCCTGCAATACCACCACATCCGCATCTACTTGCCGAATCGCATCTGCCAGCATGCGCGTGCGCGCTGTTACCCGGCTACTGTCGGCATCATCTTCACGCGAATTACTGATGTAAGGGCTGTCGTAAGCATCTACAAAATGCTCTACGTTCCAGCTCAGAACAGTCAGCGTATCACCTACATGATCTACATAATCAGCGGGTAGTGTAAGAGGTGTGAAGACAGGCGGTAGGTTGAGATCAGTATCCCGGGCATTTTCCTGGCAGGCAGACAGGGTAAACAATAGGAGTATAGAAGAAAATAGTGCATGGTGCCACCGCCCCGCTTGAACGATCATAGATAGGTCAATTTTGTCTGAAAAATACGAAAATACACGGCTCACCGGGAAAAGCGAGATTGGCGGCATTAAGTTTTGATGAAATCCTGTGTTTCAACAGAAAAACCGACACGATAAGCGAACCAGTTTTTCAGGCTTAAGATTTTTCAAAAACTCTCAAATATTCTGATAGTATCGGTTGAGCTGTTGCGTCAGGTCGTTGAAAATAGGATGGGTAAATTCTACAAACATTTCCTGGGGCTGGGGCGGCGTAGCCTCACCAAGCTCACAAAGTTCCAATTGCTCTTCGGTCAATGCCCGTTCGTCACCCTGGAAAGTAGCCCATTCAGCGAACCACAGAAACTCTCCCGGCATCTCGTCGCGGTAAATACGAGTGTTTCGCAAGCCATCGTTGATGGTCATACTCAGGATGCCATTGGAGAGTACCTCCAGTCGCCTGGTTACCAGGGTAGCTTTCACGGTTCCCATCACGAGTCTTTTTCTACCGTTCTCCAGGGTCACTTCACCCACTTCTACGCTGTCCCTCTCTATGGTTTCTTTATTCTGAAAAGCCCGGCTCTGCCCGACGTTAAAATCCTCAAACTGCAAGGTGAGCTTCTGGTCAGGCTGGTCCAGGCCAATCCGTCGGGCGTCTTTGTCTGAATAAAAGGCTACGAATTCGTTACGACCCATTAGCTCCCGCAGATGGTTATCTACCTGTTCGTAGAAAAAGTCGGCGCTTACCTGGAAAAGACGAGACGGTACCGGCACCATTTCTACCAATACCGTGAGCGTAGCGGCAGCCTTAGCATCCTGCAGTTTTTGGACTACATCCCGGTAGCCCTGCTGAAACTCATCTGCCGCCCGATAGTGAAAATATGCCTGCTTGGCGTCTTCCCGGGTGTTTAGTGACATCAGCTGCTCCGCTATCTCATACTGCTCTGCCGCTGCGTTTTCCCTGACCTCGGCGTACTGTCGGTAGTACTCTTTGGGATTACTTACAATCTGCCGGGCGACGGGTGAGGCGTTGATGGCCTCATACATATTATTGAGCGACTGGTAGGAGTCGGCAATCATGGACCATGGCATATCTACCGCATCGGATTTTGCCTTTTTGATCTCATTGAGAAAATTCCTAACCGCTAGCGGATAGGCTTTACGCAATGCATTCTGCGACTTTTTGTTGTTAGGGCTACGCTGCAGTTTGTCTACGGCCGACATCACCGACTGGTAATAAGCGCCCCTTTCCAGAAGCTTTTTGCTAGAATTACAAGACGCCAGCAATGCCAGCGATAGCAGGATGGCAGAAAAATAGCTAAACTTAGGCATAATAGCAGGATGTTGATATGCTATCAAACTTACCAAAAACTTGCCAAAACGTATGCACAGGTACTCAATCACTCCATTTTCATGGACTGCTTGCCCTGCTGGTCAGCAAATTTATTCAAAGCAGTTACCAGCCTATCTAGATCAGACAGTTTCGTATACACATGCGGTGTAATGCGAACGCCATTAATCGCTTCCCATTTAACCGGTGTAGCATGGATTCGATATTCTTTGAAAAGTCTACGGTTGATATCTGGTGATTCCATACCTTCAATGCCTACATTACAGAGCGCGCAGGAGAAATCCGGGTGTAATGGAGTATTGATCCGTATGTTCGGATGATCCTTCACCTGATCGGTCCAGTAGCTTTTGAGATATTGGAGGCGTGCCCGCTTACGTGCCGCGCCAATGGCATTGTGGAAGTCAATGGCTTGCCCTACCGCCTGCTCTGGCGCGAAAGAGCGGGTGCCCAGGCTCTCAAATTTACGGATGTCATCACGTTCCGGATCATGGTCAGGGATTAGCGGCCAGAGACTGGGGATGTGCTCTTTTTTGACGTAGATCATGCCGGTGCCAAAGGGCGCACAGAGCCATTTGTGTAGGCTAGTACCGTAGTAGTCGCAGCCAATATCCGAGATATTAGAATCTACGTGGGCGAAGGCATGGGCGGCATCTACCACCGTTTTGATACCTCGCTTGTTGGCTTCTGCACAAAGCCTTTTGGCAGGCGTGATTTGTCCTGACCAGTTAATGAGTTGAGTGATATGCATCACCTTGGTATTTTTGGTGATCCCATCCAGGTAGCGCTGCACTATTGCTTCTTCGTCATCCATGGCCAGGTCCAGCGTAATCCAGTTAAGCTTGATACCTTCCCGCTTGGCCTTGGTTTTCCAGGCGTTGATCATGTTGGGGTAGTCGTACTTGCAGAGCAGCACCTCGTCGCCTTTTTCCATTTCCATACCAAAAATGATAGTATCCAGCGCTTCGGTCGCATTCCGGTTAATGGCTACCTCTTCTGGTGAGCAACCGGCCAAGTTAGCAAGTTTCATCCGCAGCGACTCCCGGCCCTGGTCCAGGATACGCCACATGTAGTAGGAAGGGGCCTCATTGGACAGGTGGTAGTAGCGGTCTACTGCGTCCTGTACAATCTTGGGCTGTGGACTGACGCCCCCGTTGTTCAGGTTGATGATATTTGGCGAAACGGTGTAGGCCTGCTGGATGCGGTGCCAGAGATCTTCGTCGGTAGCAGCATCCTGAGGTGAGAGTTTATTCATGTACAGCAAGGCATCTTTGACATCCTCAGCCAGTACCTTGGTCATAAAAGGGCTGAGGGAAAGCGTAGCAGAAGCGCCGGTGAGTTTTTTGAGAAAGCTTCGTCTGAGGTTCATGGTAGGTAGTTAAATGTTGAAGGTTTGTGTCTTGTCATTGCTTAAAATAGGTTGCCTTAATGATTAGCTCTAGTATGGGCAAGAAAAAAGTAAGGAAGTCGGGAGTTTAAATTGAAATTTACAACTAGGTGTACATTTCGTCAGCGACTTTTTTGATGGCCATCACCATACGCTCGGTATCCTCTTGATCAGGTGTGGTATCCCAGCTATTCATTTTGTGGGTACCGCCGATCACAATGCCGTCTTTGCGGTTGATGGTGTAACCTCCCTGGGTGTTGATGCGGTAATCCACGTAATTCTGCGGGATCACAAAGGCCAGTTGACCGGAGACCGGCATCAGGCAATCATCGTTGGTAATGCGTTTGGCTCCTATGCCCGTACAATTGACCACACATTTTTCCGATAGGGCATCCACGTCTTCCAGTGATTTAAATTCCTGAATTTTTACTTTACCTCCAAATCTTAGGAAATCGTCAGTGTAGAGTTTGAGCAGCGAAGGAATGTTAAAAACCATAGAGGTACTGCGGTAAACATACTCTGCGTTAAAGGGATGCTCATCTTTTTTAAGCGCTACTGTAGCCGGAAGTTTGTCCATAAAGGCATATTTTTCGTCTGATGGGTCAATGTCGCGGTCACGTTCCACACGAGGCTCGTTACGTACAGAATAGCTATCCGTCCAGACGACATAATCTCCCAGGCCGAGTAGGTTTTGGTAGGTACGGAAAGACACTTCATGCGCGCGTTTAAATTTTTCGTAAAAAGCCTGGTCCATCTTGTCTTTTTCAATCAAGCGGTGCGCGGGTGACCAGGTACCGGTAGCTTTGCTAGAAGTAATATGGGGCGCCATTTCTTTGGTGTAGATGGTGACATCGTAGCCTTTGTACTGCAGCATACGCGCGGTCGTAAGGCCGATAACGCCACAGCCCATCACTGCAATCTTTTGCTCCCCACTGCCAGCAACCAACTCAGCCGCGATATCAGCAGAGCCCCAGGAAAGAGACCAACCGCTGCCGCCGTGACCGTAGTTATGTACCAGCGTTTTGCTACCCAGTATTTCTTTTTCTAAGCGCGGGCCCAACGTGCGGTAAGGACGTAATCCCACAGTTTCTTTGATGACCCGGTCCATGGTAATGCGAAGCTTAGGTAGATAGCGGGAGGAGTGGATAATGTTGAGCTGCTTCTCAGCGATACCGAGTGCTTTAGGTGCGCAGGAAACAGCTCCAGCAGCTAAGGTAGCCAGACCAGTGTTTTTAAGAAAAAGCCGACGATTCATAGGTTAAGGTAGTGTGGTTAACATATAATTCTGTAAAATTATTAATTATCAGAATAAAATAAAAATATCAAACCTAAAGTAGTGTTGAGTATTTTGAAATAATAGCGATGGGTGAATAAGATTTGTGTTTTTCCTTATGCTTTAAAAAGAAAAACTAAAGCATTCATCCTGCCACTCTCATGGGCTCATTCTACTCTGTAATGGTTATGATTTCAAGTATCTGCTGCTTGATTCAATATTTTTTGGTGTATTACTGTTAAAAATGTGTAAGGTTTTGAAAAATTATGTGTGTGCGAACCAACGTAGATATCAACGATAAACTCTTAAAAGAGGTCATGGAACGCTTAGGGGGCAAAAACTAAAAAAGAAGCCATAGACATGGCTCTGCAAAGAAACTTTACGAGTAGAAAAGGCAAAGGAAGCTGCCAGGAGTGAGGGAATAGGCTGGGGTTGGGATGAGTATTTGGATGGGAGAAAAGCTGACAAAAAGAAGTCAAAAAAAGATACCTTTAAGAAGAAAAAAGATGCTCTTTGACACTTCCGCCTGGATACGTTTTTACCGCAAGCCAGCAGCGGACTGGCAAGCTATTGATTACCAAACTAAAGATTTTATCAAAGATTGGCTGAGCAAAGGCAAGAAGGTTTACCACGCCACACATCATTCAGGAAGTGTTGCAGGGATTTCCTAACGAAAAGGATTTTATTCGGGAAAAAGAATTTTTTAGCTATTACGAACGCTACGAGCTTGCGGGTTAAAGAGCGGCTGCGTTGGAAGTGGCACAGATATACCGGAAATGTATCAAGGCGGGGTGCCGGATTAACAAGCCTCTTGATATACTCATAGCCTTAACCGCTTTGAGGTATGATTTACCGATTCTCCATCGTGACAAAGATTTTGAACAGATAGCCCAGATATATCCTTTAGGCGTTGTTAATGCCATACCATAAAGCCATAGATTTTAGGCTGAGGAATCATTTTACAGCCGTTATTGCCCAATTACAGCATAAATGTTGAAAGACTTTCTCACGCTGATGCCAGATGCTTCGCCAGCGCTGAAAGTACTTCTTTGAGTCTTAGGTGTAAGCAATATCCTACCCTTGTAGCAGGAAGTGTTTTCAGTAAATCTAGTGGCCAAGTAGATATACGCTATATGGCGTACGTACAACAAAAAATAACCGCTATACCAATGACTGTTTAAGGCTCGTAATGCTTATTTTGTATTGTTGCGTATGTACAATCGTTAGCGGGCATAAAAAATGAACATACATTACAACCAAACCCTATAAACATGCAAATGCTTAAACCTTTTTATTTCATCGTCGCATTATCTACTTTTCTACTAGCATGTGAGGAGCCAGTAGAAGCACCAAAGGAAGAAGCCAGTTTACAAGATCAAATTGTGAATAAGACTTGGGCATCTAAGTACACATTCGCAAAAAATGGACAGGAAAGCTGTATTGGTAAAGTAGAAAGAATGATTTTTAACGAAGACGGTTCCCATGAAATCACTTTATCAACTGGTAAATTCATTGGATCATATCAAGTTAGAGATGATAAGTATATTCATTTTGATAATAAGTTTATTGACGCAGAGACCAGTGATGAGACTTTTTTTCACTCAGAATGGCAGGTAACAGGCCTTTGGCCAAATACAATGCATATATGTAGAATCACATTCAATTTTTGATCAATTGAATTGCGATGGCTTTGTGTTTACAGTCTCATATTACTAAAGTAGATTATCAGAGAAAAACTATATAGTACACCCGCTGACTTTCTGCAAGGTCCTATGCTGGTAATTATGCAATACATAAATCAAACTTAAATGACACACTTGACCATTAGAATCTCGCTTTTTTTATCTTTAATATTGATCAGTTCTTGTTCCTCTTTCTATGTAATTGGAGAAGACTTTGATGAAACAAAAGTTA